>NZ_JBHWIR010000018.1:47853-69003 GCF_042731835.1 Kitasatospora sp. NPDC059817
CGACGGGGCGACGTGAAGTGATGCGGCAGCCGGAACGGCCAGCATGCCCCGATGCCGATTTCTCCCAAGGTCGTCAGGGCTGACGGTAGGCGCGGACAAGCAGGGTGTCTGCAGCGCGTGTACTCGGCACGGTGGGAGGGAGCCGGTCGACACTGATCTTCGTGAACCCCGCCTCGTCCAACAGCTTCGTCCAGACGGTCTCCTGGAGAACCCAGCGGCGCATGGTTGCCGGGGCGCCGTCCGGGGTGCGGGCCGGAACGTCGGCGTGCTGGACGTCCGGTTCAGCGGGGGCTCCACCGAGGTAGTGGCCCAAGGTGGAGGCGGCCAGCAGTCCGCCGGGTCGCAGGGCGCGGGCAGCGGCCGGGAGCAGCTGGCGAGGGTCGGCGAAGTCGAGGCTGCCGAACACCGAGTAGAGCACGTCGTACTCGTCTGGATGCGCCTCCAGGTGCGCGGTCGCGCCGGCGCGCACCGTGCGCAGGCGCGGTACGAGGTGGCCGTAGAGGTCGCAGGCCATCGCGTGCTGGGCGGGGGAGGCGTCGATCGCGTCGACCCGCGCCGGAGAGCGGTGGGCGACGAGGTGCGCGGCATGACGGGCGGCACCCGCGCCGAGGTCCGCCACGACGAGGCCGGTGATGTCCCCCAGCACCTCGGTTTCAGGCCCGCCGTCCTGGGCCCAGACCCAGTGGAAGGCGCCGGGGACGGTCCGGTTGGTGTCAGCGCGGGTGCGGCCGTAGTGATGCCAGAGGTCCGGCACACCGGAGTGGGCGGGTGAGGTGGTCGTCACTCGGGTCATCCTCGCGTCCGGCGTGCGCCGGCGCAGGGGTTTGGGTGAACTCCACTCTTCCGGGTCGCGGTGGCCCCGGACTGAGCTCGGAGCCACCGCAACTGTCCGGTCAGTGCGAGTCGTTGCCGGGGTGGCAGGGGCTGCACTTGGAGGCATCCGCCCACAGCGGCAGGTCCACGTCCCAGCCGTCTGCTGCTATGAGCTGGGCGGTGCGCAGCACGGTGCCGTCGTCCTTGTACTCGACGGCTGGCACGTGGTGCAGGAAGTGGCCGTCGTTGTGCTTCTGGCACAGCTCGGCGTAGGCGACGGTGTCCAGGATGATCGTGTGGACGCCGATGTCCACCAGCGAGCTGGGGCCGAGGCCCAGGTGTTCGCTGCGGTGGGCCATCGCGGTCAGCAGGTAGGCGTAGCCCTGGCCGAGGACGCGGGCGGCCATGACGGTGTCGTAGGGGTAGTCGCGCATCAGGAGGCCGATCTGCTTGTCCCACAGGTCGGCGGGGATGTGGTCGCGCACGTTCCGGAGCGGGCCGACGATCGGGTCGGTGGGTGCAACTGCGGTTGCCATGGTTCCTCCGACTGTTGTTGGGGCACCTGGTGGCGCCGGGAGCTGCCCGGCGGCTCTGTGAAATCTACGGACCAATTCTCGTAGTGCTCAAGGAAGTTGCGGAGAATTGCGGATGCCTCACCCCAGCGTGTCGATCGCGGCGGTGATCAGTGCACGGGTGTACACCTGGCCTACCGCCCGGGTGTCCCCCTGACGGCCGCGGTCTGGCGCGCGGGGGTTCGGGAGGCCTGAGCGGCTGGAACTGTCGCCATATGGGCTATGACCTGCGGTGATGCCGTTCGGCGGAGCCAGATCGCCACGCGATCGCCGCACCTCGGCCAGCCGTCACGCATCACGTCGCTCGAACAAAGCAAACCGCCCCGGCCTTCTCGGCCGGGGCGGTTCTCTCATCTGCTCGAACTGACCGTTAGCGCCACGGGGGAGCGACGGGCAGCCCGGGCTGCTCGGGATGGCGATTAGGCCGCGTAGAACAGGGCCGTGGCTTCCTGGATCTCCAGGACGGCAGCAGCGAAGTCCTCGGGACCGCCGCCCCACGGGTCGGTGATGCCCGAGCCGAGGATCCTCACCGGCTGGTCGGAGTCAGCGGTGGCTTCGACCGCGAGCGCCGTTTCGTCGTCGACCGCGATCACGTCGTCAGCCCAGCCGAGCAGCCCCTCGTCCAGGAGCTGGCCCCGGTGGCCGGTCAGGTCGTAGCCGAAGGCGGAAGCGGCCTCGATCATCAGCGGGTGCGCGGGCTTGCCCACGTGCCAGTTGCGGGTGCCCGCCGAGCGCACGTCCAGCGCGCCCCCGGACCGCTCCGCGATGATCAGGGCGGCGATCGGGGAACGGCAGTGGTTCCCCTTGCAGACCACCAGTACCCGCCTTCGCCTACTCACCGGGGTTCACTCGCTCGATCTCGAACGTGATCACGCCGAGGGCTTCCTTCTCCGGCGGGAAGATCGCGTGGATCGCCCGCAACTGCTCGGCCTCGGTCGCGTGCGGGTTGACCGCCTTCACGTCCTCGGTGCCGAACATCTCCTTGAAGGTCCTGTACGTGCCGATGCGCTTCACCTTGGTCAGGCACTCCTCGCCACGACAGGTGAAGTTGAGCAGGTCCCCGACCCTGATTCGCTTCATCGACGCGTAGGCGACCCGGACTTCGACGGTCTTGGAGCCGTCGGTGATCAGGTCGAAGTACTGCTTGTAGATCTGGATGTTGCGGGGACGGCCATGCGCCTGGGATTGGTTCCTGGCAGGCTGGCGGGTGGTCATCAGGGCTTCCAATGCGGTCGTGGTGTAGGACCGGAAGAAGTGCCTCGGGCTGCTGAGCATCAGCTCACCGGCACCCGTGAGCGCTTCGACGTAGTCCGCTTGCGTGCCGGGCCAGGCGCCCGGGTCGAGCAGCCATTCCGCGGTGCTGCCTCCCGTCGCGTCTCCGGCTTCGGCAGCCGCGCGAAGGAGGCTCTTGGAGAGCTTCCCGCCGTCGCTGCCGAGGATCTGAGGGGTGAAGACGCGCAGCGGCACCGGAGCGGCCGGCGCCCCGATCGCGACGTGGGCGCCGTCCACCAGCTGGCAGCCGAACGCCCAGTCGCCGCCCTTCACCATCACGTGCAACGTGCCGTCGTCGGGGCGGTAGGACCGTTCCTTGACCACGTTGCGGTACAGGGTGGAGAGGTCCAGGTACCCGCCGCCGAGCGGCGTAACGTCCGCCTCGTAGCGGCCGTGCTCGTGGCACATCGCTTCGAACAGTGCCCCCGAGTCGTCCAACTCCAGCAGCCGCGTGTGGTCGGCGTACTTCTGGGCCCACCCGCACACCGGACACGGCAGCCGGATGTGTGCCGTACCGCTGGCCGGAGCCAGCCAGAACCGGATCTGATCCAGGAACTCCAGCGTCCGCAGGAACTCGGCCCGGAACTCCGGGCCCGCCTGCTGCTCGGTGTAGCTGCTGACCCTGTACTCCACGCCCGTGCGGCTGGTCATCGCGTCCAGAAGAGGGGCGTAGTACTCGGCGACCAGGGCGCGGATGCCGTGATCACCGAGCTGGTGGTGGTAGGTGAGCTGGTACATCCGGCCGCCATCGGTGATCGTCTCCGCCGGGGCGTTGTCCAGAGCCACGAAGTCCACGGCCGTATCGACCCCGAACTCATCGCGGGCCCGCTCGGCGACCAGGAACGACAGGCTCTGCACCAGGTGCGTGCCGATGTGCGGACGCCCGTTGAGCTGCGTCCCCACGGTGAACTCGATCCGCTCCGTCCCGGCCTCCAGGAGGCGGGGACGGAGCACGTCCAGGGCATCGTCAACGGCGTTGGCCAGCACGGTGTTCGGCGACCTGAGAAGGTCGATGGTGTTCAAGTGGTGCCTCCGCTCTGCTCATGAACCGGCTGCGGCCGGCTCAGTGCTGGTGTCGGTGGCGCATGGGCTCGGCATGCAGGGTCCTGAACCGCTCCACAACGGCGCTCACGGCATCCGGCGCTTCCGGGGTGTTGGGCGGCTCGGCGGACGTCGAGGACTTGCCCGCCTCGGTCGGCGGGGGAAGGGCGACCGCGTCATTCACCGGAGCCCCCAGCGCGACACCGGGGACACCCACACCCCGGCGGCAGCGGGTACCGCACCGGCCGGGACTCCGACTGTGCCACCCGGTACTCGTTCAGGATCACGGTCATCTTCTGCGGACTGGCACGTTCCCTGCTCCGGTGCGAACCGGCGGACCTCACAGCAGCGGACATACCTGGCTCCCTCTCCTTCGCCGATGCGTAGGGGCGTGGAGTAGACCGTACGAACCTCGGCCAGCGGCACTCAACAAAGTTGCTCATAGTTGCTGGAACCCGTCTGAGCGAGCTTCGGTGCCGTCGAACGCTTGACCTTGGGGTGGTCGTAGGGCGAAGGTCGGAGATGACATGCGGCCGGATCGCGGGGGGAGCAACATGCGGCAACACAGCAGCGACGGCGACGACTTGACCGCTACGTTCTTCTGCACGGACCCCAATTCTCAGGGCGGCGTCGAGTGCGAGACGTTCTATGAGACCGACCGTGACTCATGGATCGTGCAACTCAAGAAGCGCGGGCCGAAGGTTCGGGATCAGCTCGCCGCCCTTGCCGACGACGAGACGTTCGGGGAGATGTCCGGGCGGACCATGGATGTGTTCGTGCGGAAGTACGTCAGGGAGCGTTATGGAATTGATCTCGGCAGCACGCCGAATTGAGCTGCTGTTCGGTGAGCCCGTCCAAGAGGTCCGAAAGCTTGAGCTACGGGACTTCTATGAGGTGGATCGCCCATTGTTCGAGGCGTGGCGCTCAGGCGACCGTGGGACGGTCGAGGAGACGATGCGTGGGAATCGTGCGTTCCTGGCCGGGAAGGCCGCTGCCGGATCCCCTTACCGGCGTGTACGGGTCGTCTCCGAACCCCTCTCGGACTACCAGCGGATGGCGGTCGAGCTGGCCGACCCCACGGAACGTCTTCGGTGGCTTCCCCGCCGTCTCGTGTCGGCGCTGCCCTTGCCGGGGAACGACTGCCTGATCCGGGATGACCTGGTGGTCTTCAACCTCATCGGGGGAGACAACCAACAGACCGACATCCAGCTCTCGACCGATCCGGACGTGATCCGGTTCTGCAACGAGGCGTTCGAGCAGGCATGGTCGCTCGGCGTCCCCAATGGCGAGTACAAGCCGTAGCGACATGTCCGACCAGGAACCATCCGAGTCCGCAAGGCGCGCTTTCGGGACTCAGCTCAAAGAACTCCGTCGGGATGCCCATCTCTCGGGTGTCGAGCTCGCGCAGTGCTGTGGCTGGCACAAGACCAAGGTGTCGAAGATCGAGCACGGGACGCAGATCCCGACCGAGGAAGACATCCGACGATGGGCAACGGCCTGTGCCGTCGAGGGGCAGACTCCCGAACTCATCGCGATGAGTCGTGAGATCGAGCAGATGTGGACCGACTACAAGCGATGGCACCGACCGGGGATGAAGCGTCTCCAGTTCCAAGCCATGGACTTGTACGCGAAGACCAAGCTGCTCCGGGTGTATGAGTCGCTGTTCGTCCCCGGTTTCCTACAGACGGTCGAGTACGCCAAGGCGCAGTTCACCATCCATGCCAAGCTGCACGGCCTGCCGTTGGATGACGTGGAGGAAGCGGCACAGAACCGCGTGGTCCGGAAGCGGTTCCTCGGCACCGGGGCGCCGATATTCTCGTTCCTCCTGGAAGCCTCAGCGCTAACTAACAATACGGGTGGTGCTGAGGTGATGAACAGGCAACTTGACCACCTCCTGGAAGTGTCCAGGCTCCCGTACGTGTCCATCGGGATCATCCCGCAAGGTCGGCCACGGTCGCTCTACCCTGGCGAGGGCTTCTACCTGTTCGACGAGAGCTTGCTCAAGCAGGAGTTCTGGTCGGGGGCGTTCCAGACGTCCAGGCCCGAGAACATCTCGTACTTCGTCCGCGTGTTCGCCGCTCTGCGGGACCAAGCGGTGTTCGGTACTGCGGCCCGAAACGAGATCGAAGCGGCCCGTGGCCGTCTTCAAGGGGCCTGAGAGCGCCACCCCTGGGGCATCGTCAGAGTCGGCCTGTACGCCAGGTTCATGTCGCCCCCGTCGAGCACCGGCTCGACGGGGGCGATGTGCGTTCCCTTCAGGGGTTGGTGGTGAGGTGGTCGAACTCGCCGGCCTTGGCGCCCTGGAGGAAGGCGGCGAACTTGAGGTGGGCGGTGCGGACGATGACCGCACCTTCGTCGGACTCGCGAAGTTCGATCACCCCATCAGCGGCCCGCACCTCAACGCATGCGTTGCTGGAGCCGGAATAGCTGGACTTCTGCCATGCAGGGCTACTCATGATTGCCCTCTATCTCCTTCTTGATGGATCGGATGAAGTCTCGCGAGTCATCTTCGGAGAGAGCCACAGACGCCATCCTGTCGAGGATCTCGCGGTAACTTGCCAGGTCCGAGGGTGCGTCGAAGAGCGGACACCCGAAGCTGATGTCGATCTGCACGGTGTCCAGCTCAGGCACCGGGCCCGCGATATGGACGAAGTTCTCGCTGGGGCCAGGCAGCGATTCGATCTTAAACGGCACGACTCGGACCGAGATGCCGGGGCTCTCGGAATGCTCGATGAGGGCGCCGAGTTGCTCGGCGAGCGCCGCCGGTCCGCTGAACTGCATGCGGAGTGCGGCTTCGTGGATGAACGCGGTGTAGGGCGTGACGCCGTCCCGTGCGACCTGCTGCCTCCGCAAGCGGAAGGCCAAGCGGAGGTCGACATCGGGCTGCGGCAGTGGCGGGATCGCGCGAGCGAAGACCGAAGCGGCGTAGGCCGGGGTCTGGAGCAGCCCGGGTAGGAAGGTGATCGAGTAGGTGGAGATCCGGCAGGCGTGGGCCTCGATCGCCGCCACATCGAGCAGGTCGGTCGTCAGCCTCGGGCTGTACTCCTCCCACCAGCCAGTCTCTCGCTCCCGGGTCATGTCAGCGAGTGAGGCGATCAGGGGCTCGTTGGCGCACGCGCAGACCGCCGCGATCTCACGTAGACGTTCCTCGCTGACGGCCGACTTCCCGTTCTCCATCTGACTCACCAAGGCAGCAGTCACCCCAAGCAGACGGGCAAGGTGGCTGCCGCCGAAGCCGGCTTGCTCTCTCATCCTCCGCAGTTCGGCGCCGAGGCGTCGCTGACGGAGGGTGGGGACTCGAAGGGCCATGGCGTCCTCTCAGCTGGTGCAGAGGCCAGTGTGCCGCGCCGGTCGCCGGTGGATCCATCCGGGCTCGGCGGCGCTTGTCGCCCGTGAGGAGGAACCTCCTCCCATTCGACTTTAATTAAAGAGTCGATGCGCTATCGTCATTCTCAGCTCGATCCGACGGATCGTCAGTAATGGCTGTGTTCAGGGCAGTAGGCGCCTTCTGCCCGCGCGCCGCAGAGCAGCCGGCCCCATCCTGGCCTGGCTCACGGCGACGTATCCGTCGTCTCCCCTTACTCCCACACCACAGCCTCCCGGAGGTTCCCGTGTGCACCCGTAACACCCCCTCGCTCACCCTCTCCCGCCAGGCCCTGCGGGACGCCATGACCCGCAGCGGCTGGGACGCCGACGCCGTCTTCAACGCCGAACTCGCCCTCTGCGAGCTCATCGTCAACGCCTGGCGGCACGGCGACACCCCCGCGCCCGTCGTCTGGTTCTCCATCCTCGACCGCACCCTCCGTGTCACCGTCTCCGACGAGAGCGACGCCCTCCCGCAGCCGCGCACGCCCGCCGACCTCGCCGAGACCGGTCGGGGCCTCCAGCTCGTGGACGGCCTCACCCACCGCTGGGGCGTCGACCCGCAGAAGCGCGGCAAAACCATCTGGTACGAGCTGGACTCCCGCGCGTGACCCGCGACCCCATCGTGCCGGAGGACCCCCGGATGCGCGACTACACCAAGCCCCAAATCATGTCTTTCCTGGGGGAGTTGCATAGGCGCGGCCTGCCGCACGGGCTCCTCTGGGGGTCCGCCTCGACGGGCGGGACCACCATCGACGGACGCATCCTGATCGACTTCGGGAACGCGCCGGTCAGCACTCTGCTCAACCTCCTCCGCCTGCTCCGCGACCTGGACGATGACGACGAGGAGCGGCACCGGTGAAGTTCTTCGTCGGCGCGATCCTCCTCGCCCTCGCCATCACCACCGTCGCCCTCGGCGTCCTCGCCACCCTCAAGATGCCCCACCCCGACGACCGCGACGACCAGCACTGAACCGCGCGAAGGCCCTCGCCCACCCGGGCGAGGGCCTCGCGGGCGCCCGCTCAGCGTCAGTCCGCTTGAAGCTCCTTCACCACCTGCTCCGCCAACACGCGGGCGCCCTGAAGGCGAGGGTCCTTGGGACGCGCGTACGGCCCGAGGATCTTCGCCGCGACGAACAAGGTCATCAGCTTGCCGTCCCGGCTCGCGAAGTCGCCGCTCCGCTCGACACGGACACGATCAGCCAGCGCAGGCACGGCAAGCGACGCCGCCCACAGCGTGGCAGCGTCCAGACCACGCGGGGCCATACCCCAGTCTTCCCAGTCGAAGACGCAGAACTCGGGCGCCGTCACGTTCGCCCAGTTCAGATCCGCATGCGCCGGACACCACTCGCTCACCGTGGCGTCGATGCCCGGGAACACCTGATGGATCGTCCGAGTCACCAGCTCCTGGGTGATCGTCTCCGTGTCCGGCGTGGCGATCCGATTCGTCCGCTGCCTCGCGAGCGCATCGAGAGAGGCGTTCAGCTCCGGCCACCAGCTGGGCGGCAGGTCGGGACCCTCGGTCACAACTGCGGACCCCGCTGGGGCGGATGGCAGTAGTTCGGCTTCATCGGCCCGCCACATCACTGGCTCGACCTCATCCCGCCAGGCGATGCCGGCCAGCCACGCGGGCTTCGCAATCCCTCGCAGGGCCTCAGCGGAGGGGGTGCCGTCCCAGCCCTGGGCACCGATTCGATCGAGCCCTCGCCGCTCGATGCGTACCCACGTGCCACGCGCCGTGCCGGCTCCCACGGATCGGCGTTTGCGGACCACTGTCGCCCTGTCGAGTTGCGTGCCCAAGGCCGTCTCGACACGTACCAGCACCTCGTCCACCGGTGCCCGGCGCAGATCCGTCATGGGACAACGGTAACGATGCTCAGCGGAGTTGGGAGTCGCTCCAAACGGGACGCTGTTGGTCAATCATTCGCCAGCGGCGTCCCCCCAGGGCGAGCGTCTTGCGGTTGCACGTGTGCAGGCCGGGGCTGGGCCGGCCCGACTTCCTGCGCGTTCAGGTGCTTTCTACGCGCCAGCCGGATGGACAGTGACCATGTTGCGGCGTTTGGTGGCGCAGGCGCCGATCACTCCGCGCCCAACGACCTCCGCAGGAAGTCCAGTTCGTGCCGGAGCAGGTGCTCCACCACCGCCTCGTCGGTCGGCCGGTGGCCGGTGGCGCGTAGCGGTAGGACCTCGTGCGGGCGTCCGGCGGTGAGGAGGGCGTGGGAGAGCCGCAGGGTGTGCGCGGGGAGGACGTTGTCGTCGGCGAGGCCCTGGATCAGCAGGAGCGGGCGGCGCAGCTCCGGGGCCCCGGCGATCAGGGAGCCGTCGTCATAGTGCGCGGGGTGTTCGTCGGGGTGGCCGAGGAAGCGCTCCTGCCAGTGGGTGTCGTAGAGCCGCCAGTCGGTGGGGGCGGCCCCGGCGGAGGCGGCGTGGAAGACGTCCGGGCGGCGCAGGACGGCGAGGGCGGCGAGGTAGCCGCCGTAGGACCAGCCGCGGATGCCGACCCGGTCGAGGTCGAGCAGTCCGGGCCGCAGCCGGGCGGCCTCGTGCAGGCCCTCGACCTGGTCCGCCAGGGCGGGGCCGGCCTTGTCGCCGTAGATCGTCTTGTCCCACTGCGGTCCGCGCCCGGGGGTGCCACGGCCGTCGACGACCAGCACCGCGAAGCCCTGGTCGGCGAACCACTGGGAGACCCGGCCCCACCACGCGCCGCTGCTGGTGACCTTGTGCATCCCGGGCCCGCCGTACGGGTCGAGCAGGACGGGCAGTGGGGTGCCGCCGGGGCGGTGGCCGGTGGGCAGGAAGAGCGCGGCGCGCAGCTCGCGGGGGCCGAGGCGGAGCAGTTCGGGGCGTGCGGCGAGGACGGGCGGCTGCGCGTACGAGGTCACCGGGTGCGCCGTGCGGTCGCCGCGGTGGACGGTGGTGCGGCCGGCCGGGAAGCCCTCGGAGCGGGTGGTGACGACGAGGGTGCCGCCGCGCCGGGCGCCGGTGTGGACGCCGGGGCCGCTGCTCAGCCGCCGGATGCCGCGGCCCGGTTCGTAGTGCCAGAGGTGGGTCTCGGTGGGGTCCTCCAGGGCGGTGAACAGGACCTGTTCGCCGTCCGTGCCGAGCACCTCCCACAGCTGTAGTCCGGGCGGGGTGACGGGCTCGCCGTCGACGGTGAGGTGCCGGGTGTCGCCGAGGTCGGCGGTGTCGACCAGGGCGCCGCCGGCGGTGCGCGCGGGCAGGCCGGGGAGGAGTTCGACCCAGTGCTCGTCGCGGCGCTCGGCGAGCACCCGGGTGGCGCCGTCGGGCCCGATCGCCAGGGTGCGGACGGTGCGCTGGTCGCGGCTCTGCACGGCGGCGTACGGGCCGTGGGCGTCCCAGCCGGCGGCGGTGAGGTACTCGAACGCGGTGCGGTCCCAGCGGACCTCGGTGCGGGTGCCGTCGAGGCCGAGCAGCAGGAGCGAGACCTCGGCGTTGGCGGTGCCGGCCAGCGGGTAGCGGATCACGCGGGGCGGGCGCTGCGGGTCGGTCGGGTCGGCGAGGTGCACGCGGTGGACGGGGCGCTCGTCGACGCGGGTGACGAGCAGCGCGGTGCCGTCGGGGGACCACCAGTGGCCGCGGGTGCGGTACATCTCCGCGGCGGCGACGTACTCGGCGACGCCGTACGCGACGTCCCCGGCCTCGGGCTCGGCGAGCGCCCGGTCGTCCGTGGTGCCCCCGTCGTCCGTGCCGTCCGTGTCGTTCGTGCCGTTGACGGTGACCACGCGCAGGGCGCCGTCGCCGGTGTAGGCGATCCGGCGGCCGGTCGGGTCGAGCCGCGGGTCGTGGACGCCGGTGGCGGTGGGGACGGCGCGGACGGTGCCGTCGGCGGTGTCGGCGAGCCAGAGGGCGCCGTCGAGCGCGAAGGCGGCGAGCCGGCCGGTGGCGCCGGTGCTGTAACCGGTGATGCCGTCGGTGGAGGGGCCGGCGCCCAACGCGGCCGGGTCGGCGATCAGCCGTTCCCGGCCGGTGGCGGTGTCGAGCGCCCAGAGGCAGGCCAGCGGGTCGGTGTCGCCGCGGCTGCGCAGGAACAGGACGGCGGCGCCGTCGGCGGTGATGCCCGGGTGGGTGGGGGCGCCCAGGGTGAAGCGCCGGGTGCGGGCGAGTTGGCGCGGTAACGGGTCGGTCGTCATGCCGGGCACCATAGGCACGGCCGGAGCGGCGCTGTCGAGCGAAAAACGGCCGGGGGGGGGGGGGGCGCGGGGGGGGGCCCCCCCGCGGCCCCGCCGCGGGCGCGGGCGGGGGGGGGGGGGGGGGGCGCGGGAGGCGCTCGCGCGGAGGCGGTGTGGCGGGGTCTCTCCCGCACACCCCCGGCGGGGGGCCCGCGCGCACCGCTCTCGCGGGCGGGGGCCCCGGCTCGGGCGGGCGCGAGCGTCAGTGGACGTCGCCCATGAGCGTGACGACCCGCTTGCGGTACGTCGCCAGCGCGATGCCGGCGACGATCGCCATGGCGCCCTGGACCGCGAAGTACCAGGTGCTGCCGACCACCTTGTCGCCCAGCACCAGCTGGAAGATGGCGGCCACGCAGTCGCCGGCGGTGACGGCGAGGAACCAGACGCCGACCATCTGGCTGGCGTACTTGGTGGGGGCCAGCTTGGTGGTGACGGACAGGCCGACGGGGGAGAGGGTGAGCTCGCCGACGGTCTGGACCAGGTAGACCATGGCCAGCCACAGCGGGGTGACCTTGGCGTCGCCGGAGGCGGCGCCCATCGCCGCCATCATGACCAGGAAGGAGGCGCCGATCATCAGCAGACCGAAGGCGAACTTCATGGTGGTGCTGGGGTTCTTCGACCGGCGGGCCAGGGAGACCCAGAGCCAGGCGAAGACCGGGGCCAGCGCCATGATGTACAGCGGGTTGAGCGACTGGAACCAGCTGGACGGGAAGTTGATCCCGAACAGCGTGGAGGCGGTGTGCTCCTTGGCGAAGACGTTCAGCGTCGAGCCGGACTGGTCGTAGATCATCCAGAACACGGCGGCGGCGACGAAGAACCAGATGTAGCCGCTCATCTTGGACTGCTCGTCCGCGCTGAGGTCCTTGTCGCGCTTCACCTTGGCGAACACGAAGACCGGGATCGCCAGGCCGGCGATGGACAGCGGCCAGACCGCCCAGTCGATGGTGAAGTGGCCGGTGGAGACGACGATGCCGTAGAAGACGACCGCCGCGGCCAGCCAGATGCCGGCCTTGCGGAAGATCTTGCGCTTCTCGTCCGCGCCGATCGGCGAGGTCACGATGTCGCTGGTGGGGCTCAGGTGGCGGGTGCCCAGCAGGAACTGGACCAGGCCGAGCGCCATGCCGATGCCGGCCAGGGCGAAGCCCAGGTGCCAGTCGACCTTCTGGCCGACGGTGCCGACCACCAGCGGGGCGAAGAAGGCCCCGAGGTTGACGCCCATGTAGAAGATCGTGAAGCCGCCGTCGCGGCGTGGGTCGTTCGGGCCGTCGTAGAGGTGGCCGACCATCGTGGAGATGTTGGCCTTGAGCAGGCCCGAGCCCACCGCGATGCAGACCAGACCGGCGAAGAACGCGCCGGTGAACGGCACGGCCAGCAGGAAGTGGCCGGCCATGATGATCGTGCCGCCGATCGCGACCGTCTTGCGGGCGCCGAGGAAGCGGTCGGCGATCCAGCCGCCCGGGAGGGCCAGCAGGTAGACCATGGCCGTGTAGACGCTGTACACGGCGCCGGCGGTCGCCAGCTTCATGCCGAGGCCGCCGTCCGTGACGGAGGCGGTCATGTAGAGCACCAGCAGGGCGCGCATGCCGTAGTAGCTGAAGCGCTCCCACATCTCGCTCAGGAAGAGCGTGGCGAGCCCTCGGGGGTGACCGAGGAAGGTCTTGCCGCTGGGCGAGGCCGGGGTGAGGCCGGCTTCCAGGGTGGTAGACGCCATGAGTAGGGGTTCCTTGCCTGACAGCGTCCGCCAAGGGGGGTGGCGGCGGACGTGGACGGAACCACTCTACGTGGCGATATTTAGCGTTATCGGATGACAAAAGCCACGAATCAGGTATGGGAATGGCAAAGTCCGTGACAGATCTGCCCGATCTATCGATGGTAGACGGGCAAATTTCCCTTCAATTTCAAGATTGAAGGCCGGATTCTTCACCGAACGGGCGGTCTGCGACGGCGTGTTGGGCCTGAAGGGGCCCTTGTGTAACGATCACGCTCTGTGAACTACCTCACAAGGCAGTCCGCCATACCCGGGCGGACTACCATCACCACATGACCTGTGTGCTGCTCGCCGAGGACGATCCGGCGATCTCCGAACCGCTCGCCCGAGCCCTGCGACGTGAGGGCTATGAGGTGCTCGTCCGCGAGGACGGTCCGACCGCACTGGCCGCGGGCCTGACCGAGGAGGTCGACCTCGTCGTCCTCGACCTCGGCCTGCCCGAGATGGACGGCCTGGAGGTCTGCCGCCGCCTGCGCGCCGACGGCAAGAGCTGCCCCGTCCTGGTGCTCACCGCCCGCGCGGACGAGGTGGACACCGTGGTCGGCCTCGACGCCGGTGCCGACGACTACGTGACCAAGCCCTTCCGCCTGGCCGAACTGCTCGCCCGCGTCCGCGCCCTGCTCCGGCGCGGCAACGTCGACCAGCTCACCACCGGCGCGCACGGGGTGAAGATCGACATCGAGTCCCACCGCGCCTGGCTCGGCGAGGAGGAGCTCACCCTCTCCGCCAAGGAGTTCGAGCTGCTGCGCGTCCTCGTCCGGGACGCCGGCCGGGTGGTCACCCGCGAGGAGATCATGCGGCAGGTCTGGGACACCACCTGGTGGACCTCCACCAAGACCCTGGACATGCACATCTCCTGGCTCCGCAAGAAGCTCGGCGACGACGCGGCGAACCCGCGCTACATCGCCACCGTGCGCGGAGTGGGGTTCCGGTTCGAGAAGAATTAGCCCCGTACGGAGATCGCGGCCGGGAGTCGGCCGACGAAGCGGAGCACCTCGGGGAGCGGCAGCGTGAAACGCCGGATGATCAACTCGCTGCTGGGCGTCGTCCTGGTGGTGGTCGTGGTGTTCTGCGTGCCGCTCGCCCTGGTCGAGAAGCGCACCATCGTCAACTCGGCCCAGGACCGGGTGGACGCGGCCGCCGTCCGGGTGCTCGCCCTGGTCGAGAACCGGCTCTCCGCGGGTGAGTCGGTCACCGGCCGGGCCTTCGACAACCAGGTCACCGAGGGCAGCTACGTCGAGGTGCAGATCCCCGGCCAGGACGTCGTCTCCAGCGGCGAACGCCTGGCCGGCGGCCACCTGCTGAAGGCCGTCGAACGCGGCAACAGCGGCGAGGTCGTCACCGTCGAGCAGTCCCGCGCGGACGTCGACCACGAGATCGCCAACATGCTGCTGCTGCTCGGCGTGGTCGCCCTGCTGGCCGTCCAGGCCGCCGTGGCGCTCGCCGTCTGGCAGGCCAAACGGCTCGCCCGGCCGCTCACCGACCTGGCCGAGACCGCCGAACGGCTCGGCTCCGGCGACCCGCGCCCCCGCGACCGCCGCTACGGGGTGCCCGAACTCGACCGGGTCGCCGAGGTGCTGGACACCAGCGCCGAGCGGATCGCCCGGATGCTCACCGCCGAACGCCGGCTCGCCGCCGACGCCTCGCACCAGCTGCGCACCCCGCTCACCGCGCTCTCCATGCGGCTGGAGGAGATCACCGCCCTCGCCGAGGAACCGGAGACCGTCAAGGAGGAGGCGACCATCGCCCTCCAGCAGGTCGAACGGCTCACCGACGTCGTCCAGCGGCTGCTCACCACCCAGCGCGACCCGCGCAGCCCCACCGCGGTGGCCTTCGACCTGGACGAGGTGATCAAGCAGCAGGTCGAGGAGTGGGGCCCGTCGCTGCGCGAGACCGGCCGGGTGCTGTCCCTGGAGGGCCTGCACGGGGTCACCGCCGTCGGCACCCCGGGCACCGTCGCCCAGGTGCTGGCCACCCTGATCGAGAACTCGCTGATGCACGGCGCCGGGACGATCACCCTGCGGGTCCGGCCCTCCGGCACCTCGGTGGTGGTCGAGGTGCAGGACCAGGGCGCCGGCGTGCCGCCGGACCTCGGGAACCGGGTGTTCGAACGCGCCGTCAGCGGCCGCAACTCCACCGGCATCGGCCTGGCCGTCGCCCGTGACCTCGCGGAGGCGGACGGGGGCCGGCTCGAACTGCTCTCGCTGAAGCCCGCGGTGTTCGCGCTCTTCCTCGGCCGCAGCCACGCGGACTGAGCCGGGGGCGGGTACGGCCGGGGGTACGGCCGTCCAGGGCGGACGGCCGGTCGGCTATTCGGCCTTGGCGTAGCGGATCTGCTCGGCGGCCAGCATCAGCTCGGCCTGGGCGGCCAGCTCCTGGCCGCTGGTGCCGCTGGTGCCGCTCGCGTCCTGCACGACAGGCTCGGGCAGTGCCTTGAACACCCAGGTCCGGTACGAGAAGAAGCGGAACACGGTGGCCACCGCGAGGCCGGCCACCTTGGCGCCCAGCTGCTCGTAGTGCGAGTCGAGGCCGAGCACGTACACCGAGAAGCCGAGCACGCCGGTCTCGATCAGCATGCCGATGCCGCTGTACACGAGGAACAGCGTGATCTCCCGCTTGCGCGAGGCGGCGTCGCGGTCCCGGTACAGCCAGTAGCGGTAGCCCAGGTAGTTGGTGGCGATGGCGATCAGCGTCGCCGCGATGTTGGACCGCAGCGAGGCCAGGCCCAGTCCGTTGAGGCACACCCAGAACACGGCGAAGTTGACCACCACGCCGCTCAGGCCGACCAGGCCGAACTTCACCACTTCGCCTGACAGCCCCCGCAGTTTCTGCGAGAGCGAAGGGCTCGAAGCTGCGGACGTCGCCATACCGGGCTGCCTCCATGTGCCTGCGGGTCGAAGAGCGGATCGCGTGGACGCGTCCACCCCTTGAGCCCTGCGTGCACGCACATGATCGGACTGCGCAGACCAGGACCTAGCCGTCCAGGCTACCCGCTTCCACCGAACGGCTCAGCCCCCAGGGCTCCGGGTTGACTGGGACGCCCAGCCCACCCCAGCGGTTCCACCACCCCCGACCGGCCCGGATATCCTGGCGGGGTGACTTCCCCGGGCAATGTGAATTTTCCAGTGGTGGGCATGATCGGCGGCGGGCAGTTGGCCCGCATGGCACACCAGGCGGGCATCCCGCTCGGGGTCAGGTTCAAACTCCTCGCCGACACGCCCCAGGACTCCGCCGCACAGGTGGTCTCCGACGTCGTCCTCGGCGACTACCGCGACCTCGACACGCTGCGCCGCTTCGCGGCCGGCTGCGACGTGATCACCTTCGACCACGAGCACGTCCCCACCGAGCACCTGCGGGCCCTGGAAGCCGACGGCATCGCCGTCCGGCCCGGCCCGGACGCGCTGGTCAACGCCCAGGACAAGGGCGTCATGCGGGCCAAGCTCGACTCCATCGGCGTGCCCTGCCCCCGCCACCGGATCGTCGCCGACCCGGCCGACGTCACCGCCTTCGCGAACGAGGGCTCCGGCTACCCGGTCGTGCTGAAGACCGTCCGCGGCGGCTACGACGGCAAGGGCGTCTGGGTCGTCGACGGCGAGGAGGACGCGCAGGCGCCGTTCCTGGCCGGCGTCCAGGTGCTCGCCGAGGAGAAGGTCGACTTCGTCCGCGAACTCGCCGCCAACGTCGTCCGCTCGCCCAGCGGCCAGGCCGTCGCCTACCCGGTGGTGGAGAGCGTCCAGGAGAACGGCGTCTGCGCCGAGGTCACCGCCCCCGCGCCGGACCTCGACCCGGCCCTCTCCGACGAGGCCCAGCAGCTGGCCCTGCGCATCGCCGGCGACCTCGGCATCACCGGCCACCTCGCCGTCGAACTGTTCCAGACCAGGGACGGCCGGATCCTCGTCAACGAACTCGCCATGCGCCCCCACAACTCCGGGCACTGGACCCAGGACGGCGCCGTCACCTCGCAGTTCGAGAACCACCTGCGGGCCGTCCTCGACCTCCCGCTCGGCGACCCCCGGCCGCGCGCCAAGTGGACCGTCATGGTCAACGTCCTCGGCGGCGACTACCCGGACATGTACCACGCCTTCCTGCACTGCATGGCCCGCGACCCCGGCCTGCGGATCCACATGTACGGGAAGGACGTGAAGCCCGGCCGCAAGGTCGGCCACGTCAACGTCTTCGGGGACGACCTCGACGACGTCCGCGAGCGCGCCCGCCACGCGGCCGCCTACCTGCGAGGAACGATCACCGAATGACCTCCTCCCCTTCGAGCCCGCTCGTCGGCATCGTCATGGGCTCGGACTCCGACTGGCCCGTCATGGAGGCCGCCGCCCAGGCCCTCGACGAGTTCGAGATCCCCTACGAGGTCGACGTCGTCTCGGCGCACCGGATGCCCCGCGAGATGGTCGCGTACGGCGAGAACGCCCACCGGCGCGGCCTCAAGGCGATCATCGCCGGCGCCGGCGGCGCCGCCCACCTGCCGGGCATGCTCGCCTCCGTCACCCCGCTGCCCGTCATCGGCGTGCCGGTGCCGCTGCGCTACCTGGACGGCATGGACAGCCTGCTGTCCATCGTCCAGATGCCGGCCGGCGTCCCGGTCGCGACCGTCTCGGTGGCCGGCGCGCGCAACGCCGGCCTGCTCGCCGTGCGGATGCTGGCCGCGTTCGACCCCGAACTGACCGAGCGGATGACCGACTTCCAGGCCGAACTGAACAACCAGGCCACCGAGAAGGGCAAGAAGCTCCGCGCCAAGGTGGCCGGATCCTCCTCCTTCGGCTTCGGCAAGTAACCCCGGCGGCGGGTGGGGTAGAACAGCCGGTATGACTACCGAGCTGGACTCCCCCACCCCGCTGGACCGCGCCCGGGCCCTGCTGCGCACCGCCCCCGTGGTCGACGGCCACAACGACCTCCCGTGGGCGATGCGCGAGCAGGCCGGGTACGACCTCGGCGCGGTCGACCTCGCCGCCGACCAGAGCGACCGTCTGCACACCGACCTCGCCCGCCTCGCGGAGGGCGGGGTCGGCGCGCAGTTCTGGTCCGTCTACGTGCCGACCCGGCTGGCCGGCGACCACGCGGTGAGCGCCACCCTGGAACAGATCGACTTCGTCCACGCCCTGGTCGAGCGCTACCCCGACCGGCTCCGGCTCGCCCGCACCGCCGACGACATGGAAGCCGCCCGCGCCGAAGGCCGGATCGCCTCCCTGATGGGCGCCGAGGGCGGCCACTCCATCGACTGCTCGCTCGCCACCCTGCGGGCTCTCCACGAGCTCGGCGTGCGCTACCTGACGCTCACCCACAACGACAACGTGCCGTGGGCCGACTCCGCCACCGACAAGCCGGTGGCCGGCGGGCTGACCCGCTTCGGCGAGGAGGTCGTCCGGGAGATGAACCGGCTCGGCATGCTCGTCGACCTCTCGCACGTCTCCGCCGACACCATGCGCGACGCCCTGCGGGTCACCGAGGCCCCGGTCGTCTTCTCGCACTCCTCCGCCCGCGCCGTCTGCGACCACCCGCGCAACATCCCGGACGACGTGCTCGCCCAGCTGCCCGCCAACGGCGGCGTGGCGATGGCCACCTTCGTGCCCAAGTTCATCCTGCCCGCCGCCATCGAGTGGACCCTCGCCGCCGACGAGAACATGCGCGCCCACGGCTTCCACCCGCTCGACACCACCCCGCCCGCGATGGAGCGCCAGCGCGCCTTCGAGGCCGCCAACCCGCGCCCGATCGCCACCCCGGCCACCGTCGCCGACCACCTCGACCACCTGCGCGAGGTCGCCGGCATCGACCACATCGGCATCGGCGGCGACTTCGACGGCACCGCGTTCCTGCCCGACGGCCTGGGCTCGGTGGCCGGCTACCCCAACCTGATCGCCGAACTCCTGCGCCGGAACTGGTCCGAGGCCGACCTCGCCAAGCTCACCTGGCACAACGCCGTCCGCGTCCTGCGCGACGCCGAGTCCGTCGCCGCCGGGCTGCGGGCCGGCCGCCGCCCGTCCATCGCCACCATCGCGCAGCTGGACGGCGTAAAGGGCTGAGATCAGCCCAGCCGCGGGATCTCGATGGCCGGGCACCTGTCCATCACCATGGCGAGCCCGGCCGTCCTGGTCCGCGCGTACGCGGCCTCGTCGACCACACCCAGCTGGAACCAGACGGCCTTCGCCCCGGCCGCCACCGCCTGGTCGGCCACCTCCCCGGCCAGCGCGCTGTTCACGAACACGTCCACCACGTCGACCGGGAACGGGATCTCGGCGAGCGAGGCGTAGCCGGGCTCGCCGAGGACGGTCTCGGCCTTCGGGTGCACCGGCACGACGCGCTTGCCGTACCGCTGGAGCACCCCGGCCACCCCGTACGCGGCCCGGGCGGTGTTGCCGGACAGGCCCACCACGGCCCAGGTGTCGCCGGTGCCGGTGAGGATCTCGCGAACCGTCGCGTCGTCGCCGTAGCTCGTCATGCCGGTGCCAACGACGACCACGGGCGCCGGATTCCCGCAGGTGTCAGCTGGGGCGGCCGAGCGCGCGGTAGGTCCAGCCGGCGGCGCGCCAGGCGTCGGCGTCCAGGACGTTGCGGCCGTCGAGGAGGCGGCGTTCGGCGACCACGGCACCGAGGACGGCCGGGTCCAGCTCGCGGAACTCGGCCCACTCGGTGAGGTGCAGGACGACGTGGGCGCCCTCGGCGGCCTCCATGGCCGAGTCGGCGTAGGCGAGCGAGGGGAACATCTTGCGGGCGTTGTCGACGGCCTTCGGGTCGTAGACGGTGACCTGGGCGCCCTGCAGCTGGATCTGGGCGGCGACGTTGAGCGCGGGGGAGTCCCGGATGTCGTCCGAGTTGGGCTTGAACGCGGCGCCGAGGACGGCCACCCGGCGGCCCAGGAAGCCGCCGCCGCACTGCTCGCGGGCCAGCTCCACCATCCGGGAGCGGCGGCGCATGTTGATCGAGTCGACCTCGCGCAGGAAGGTCAGCGCCTGGTCGGCGCCGAGTTCGCCGGCCCGGGCCATGAACGCCCGGATGTCCTTGGGCAGGCAGCCGCCGCCGAAGCCCAGACCGGAGTTGAGGAACTTGCGGCCGATCCGCTCGTCGTGCCCGAGCGCGGTGGAGAGCAGCGTGACGTCGGCGCCGGCCGCCTCGCAGACCTCGGCCATCGCGTTGATGAAGGAGATCTTGGTGGCCAGGAAGGAGTTGGCGGCGGCCTTCACCAGCTCGGCGGTCGCGTAGTCGGTGACCAGGAACGGCACCCCGGCCGCGATCGGCTCGGCGTACACCTCGCGCAGCAGCCGCTCGGCGCGCTCGCTGTGGGCTCCGACGACGATCCGGTCCGGGCGCAGGGTGTCCTGGACGGCGAAGCCCTCGCGCAGGAACTCCGGGTTCCAGGCGAGTTCGGCGCCCGCGCCGACGGGTGCCAGCGCGGCCAGCCGCTCGGCGAGCCGGCTCGCCGAGCCGACCGGCACGGTGGACTTGCCGACCACCAGAACCGGGCGGGTCAGGTACGGGGCGAGGCCGTCGATCGCGGCGTCGACGTACGACATGTCGGCGGCGAACTCGCCCTTGCGCTGCGGGGTGTTGACGCAGACGAAGTGCACGTCGCCGAACTCCGCGGCCTCCTGGACGGAGCTGGTGAAGCGCAGCCGGCCGGTCGAACCCTCGTGCCCGGCGACGTGCTTGAGCAGCAGCTCGGACAGCCCCGGCTCGTACATCGGGACGCGGCCGGCGGTCAGCGTGGCGATCTTGTCGGGGTCGATGTCCAGGCCCAGCACCTCGAAGCCGAACTCGGCCATCGCGGCCGCGTGCGTGGCACCGAGGTAGCCGGTGCCGATCACGGAGATGCGGAGGGTCACGGGTTCCCCTTTGTGCGGACTCGACCTGTACGGGTGCCTCTGATGCTATCCGCCCCGACGGATCCGGCCTCGATCGCCCGTACGCCGGGGACGCTAGGCAGCCGCAGGTCGGAGCCCTAGGATCTCTACTGAACGGTAGTTAACTCCGGATTGACGTCGATCACTGGACGAGGCGGGCATCATGGCGGGCAGCGCAGGGGCGGCTGACTTCGATCTCTTCCGTATCTCCGAGGAGCACGAGATGCTCCGTGAGGCGGTGCGTTCGCTGGCCGAGGCGAAGATCGCTCCGTTCGCGGCGGAGGT
>NZ_JBHWIR010000019.1:0-44558 GCF_042731835.1 Kitasatospora sp. NPDC059817
GCCCCGGCCGGGCGGGCGGCGGCGGGCTCGGGGCCGGCGGTCCCCAGGACCTCCCGCCAGTACGCCCGGTCGGCGGGCCGGTCGGCGTCCGGGTCCGGGTCCGGGGTGGAAACGGAGGTGCCGGTGGAGGCCGGGGCCGTCGCGACATCCGCGGCGTCCTCGGCGTACAGCTCGCCGGCCCGGCGGACGAGCGCGGCCAGCCCGGCGTCGTCGTCGACCAGCCGGTGGTGGCGCTGGAACCAGCTGAGCCCGCCGTCGGATCGGCGGATCAGCACATGGCGCAGCAGCGGCCCGCCGAGCAGGTCGAGCGGGCGGACGAGCTCGGCGGCGAGCCAGCCGTCCAGTTCCTCCGGGTCGAGGTCGATCACCGCGACGGCGGGCGGCTGGGCCGGGTCGGCCGGGCGGAGCAGGCCGGGGCCGCCCCCGGCGGCGGCGCGGTAGCCGGTGTGCAGGTCCGGGCGTTCGGCCAGGGCCCGGGCCACGGCGCGGCGCAGCCGGTCCAGCCCGACCGGGCCCTCGAAGCGGACCAGGCGCGCCACGCAGTCGGCGGGAAGGAGCGGGGTGTCCCGCAGGACGGCACGCCGGGCGGCGTCGAGCGGGGTGGCGGTGGAGCTGCTCACAGGGCCCTCACGGTGTCGTCGTCGGGGTGCGGGGTCACGGTCTCGGGCGCGTCGCCGTGGTCGGCGTGGTCGGCGTGGTCCGCACCGTCGGCCTGGTCCGCGTAGTCGGCGTAGTCGGCCGCCACGTCGTGGACCGGGCGATCGGGCTCGGCGAGCAGGCCGCGCAGCAGCTCGCGCAGGCCGGTGGCGAAGCCGGTCGCGGTCGGCGGGTCGAAGAGTTCGGGGGCGTAGTGCACGGTCAGCGCCGTGGGGACGGCGCCGCTCTCCGCCCGCCACCCCAGGTCGAGTTCGGCCCCGCCCGGGGCGGCGCCGTGACCGACGCCGTGGCCTCCGCCGTCGCCCCGGGAGCGGACCGGGGGCTCGGCTCCGGGGCCGACCGTCCCGTCGGGGGTGGTGCGCCCGAGCAGGTCGGTGAAGGCGGGCTCGTCGGCGAGGTCGGCCCGCAGCAGGGCGCCGCCGGGCAGGCCGACCGCCACCTCGTCCTGGCCGGCGATCCACGAGAGCAGCACCAGCCAGCCGGCCCGCAGCACCCGGTCGGGGTGCGGGCCGAACCGGGCGATGGCGCCGCGCAGCGACTCGTCGACCGGGACGGTGACGCTGCGCTCGGTGTAGTCGGGGCGGCCCGGGCGGGGGCGGTCGGTGGGGACGTCGAGCCGGACGGGCCCGGACAGAGCGGCTGGCAGCGCCGCGTCGGAGGAGGCGGGAACCGGCGCCCCGGCCCACAGCCGGGAGATCGGCAACTCGCCGTCGGCTGAGGCGAGTTCACGGAGCAGCTCCGTGTACTCCTCGACGAACGCGGCCGCCGTCGCCCCCGTGAACAGCTGGGTGCTGAACTCCAGGCAGGCGGTCATGGCGTCGTCGCCGACCCGGTCGGAGGTGATCAGGGTGAGGTCGAACTTGGCGGTGCCCGCCGGCAGGCCGCCGAACAGGTTGCCGGCGCTGTGGCCGATGTCGAAGTACCCGGTCGAGGTGCCCTCGATCTGCTGGATCGGCGGCAGCTCCTGGTGCACGTAGAACACGTCGAACAGCGGGCTCCGGCCCGGATCGCGCTCGTCCGTCAGCGCCTGGACGACCCGGTCGAAGGGGATCTCCTGGTGCTCCAGGGACTCCAGCACCACGGCGCGCACCCGGTGCAGGAAGGCGGTCACCGACGGGGCGCCGGACAGGTCGGCGCGCAGTGCCACGGTGCTGTTGAAGAAGCCGATCAGGCCTTCGAGTTCGGGCCGGTTGCGCCCGGTGGTCGGGATGCCGACGACCAGGTCGTCCTGCTCGCTGCGGCGGGCCAGCAGCAGGTAGAGGCCGGCGAGCAGGACCACGAAGAGGGTGATGGAGCGGTCGGCCGCGAGCCGCCGCAGCTCCCGCATCAGGGCGGCGTCCACGGTGAACACCGCGAGGTCGCCCGCGTGGTCCTTGCGGGCCGGGCGCGGGTGGTCGGTGGGCAGCCGCAGCACCGGCGCGTCCCGCAGGGTCTCGCACCAATAGGCGAGTTCGCCGTCCAGGGCCGAGCCGGCCACCAGTTCGCGCTGCCAGGCCGCGTAGTCGGCGAACTGGACGGGCAGCGGCGCGAGCCGGTGCGGGCGGCCCTCGCGGCGGGCGGCGTACAGCTCGGGCAGCTCGCGTTCGAAGATCCGCGGTGAGGCGCCGTCGTTGACGGCGTGGTGCATGGTCACCTGGAGCACGTGCTGCTCGGGGGCCGTGCGGACCACGAGCACCCGCACCAGGGGGTCGTGGGCGAGGTCGAAGCGGTGCTCGGCGGCCTGCCGGACGAGTTCGCGGGCGGCGGCGAGCGGGTCCGGCTCGGCGCAGACGTCCCGGAGGGTGAAGAAGTCGCCGGGCTCCGGGCTGATGCGCAGCACCGGCTCGTCGTCCTCCTCGGCGAAGTTGGAGCGCAGCACCTCGTGGCGCAGCATCAGGTCGTGCCACATGCCGCGGACGGCGTCGACGTCGAGCGGGCCGCTGATCAGGCTGACCATCGGGAGGTTGTAGAGCGTGGTGTCGGGGTCGAGCTGGTGGTGGAACCAGATCCGGTCCTGGCCGAAGGAGGTGACGGGCGGCGTGTCGCGGGGGGTGATCGGCGGCAGGGCGGGGGCCGCGGGGGCGCCGGCCCGGCGGCGGATGAGGTCGGCGAACGCGCCGACGGCGGGGTGTTCGTAGACGTCGAGCAGCCGGGGGCGGAAGCCGAAGCGGGTCTGGATCCGGTCGGCGAGCTGGAGGGCGATGATCGAGTTGCCGCCGAGTTCGAAGTAGTCGGCCTCCGGGCCGGGCGGCTGCTCGCTGTGCAGGAGTTCTCCGAGGACTTCGGCGAGCCAGCGTTCGGGGTCCTCGGCGGGGCCGGTCCCGGTGCGCTCGACGGCGGGCGCGACGGACGCGACGGACGCGACGGGCACCACGGATGCGACGGGCAGGGCGGGGGCCGCCGGTGCGGGCCGGATCCAGCACGGGGTGGCGGCCAGCGGGTGTCCGGGCAGGCGCAGCCGCCGGGCGGTGCCGGGCTCGGGGCCGAGCGCCGTCCAGTCCAGGTCCAGGCCGCATTCGTACAGCCGGCCGAGCAGCGCGGCAAAGCCTCCGTCGCCGTCACCGGCGGCCGTGACCAGCCGGGCGCCGTCCTGCCCCTCCGGGCCGAACCGCTCGGCGAGCAGCCGGCCGAGGACGCCGCCGGGGCCGGGGTCGAGGAACACCACCGGTCCGGCGGCGGCGAGCCGTTCGGCCGCCGCGACGAGCCGGTCCCGGTCGGGCGGCGCGGCCTCGGCACCGGTGGCGGTGGCGGTGGCGAGTTCGCGGGTGTCCTCGGCGGTGAGGGTGCCGAGCAGGTACCGGGCGGCGTACCGGGAGACGCCGCTGCTCAGCACGGTCTCCACGGGCACGCCGCAGCGCGACAGCTCGCGGTGGAGGGCGAGTTGGCCCGCGAGCAGCCGGGCCGCCGGGCCGGTGGCGGGCAGCGCGTCGGGCAGTTCCGCCGGGCCGGGGGCGTCGGGCGCGGCGTCCGGGGAGAGCAGCAGGCAGACGGCGGGCGGCCTGGTCCGGGCGCCGCGCGGGGCGCCGCCGACCGGCGGCGAGGCGTCGAGCCGGGCCGCCCGTTCGAGCAGGGCCCGGCCGAGCCCGGCGGTGTCGCGGGCCCACACCGCCGCCCGGTGCCCGTAGTGGGTGCGCCCGGAGTTGAGGGTGAGGGCGACGTCGTCGAGGTCGGTGTCGCGGGCGGCCGGGCCGGTCAACGCGGCGCCGAGGTCGGCGCAGAGCCGGGCGAGCGCGGTGCGGCTGCGCGCGGAGACGCCGACGAGCCGGGGGGTGCCCGACCGGTCGCCGCGCGGCGGCACGGGCGGCCGCTGGACCACGCAGTGGGCGTTGATGCCGCCGAGGCTGTACGAGCTGACGCCGGCGATCCGCTCCTCGCCCTCCCAGGGGCGCAGCGCGGTGACCACCTCGACGGGTTCGAGGGCGGCCTCGTCGACGGGCCGGCGGAAGTGCAGGGACGGGTACAGCTCGCCGTGGCCGACCGCGAGGACGGCCTTGACCAGGCCGGCGATCCCGGCCGCGTGGTCGAGGTGGCCGACGTTGGTCTTCACCGAGCCGATCGGCAGCCGCCGGCCCCGCGCCCCGAACCCGCGCGGCCCGAACACCTGGGCCAGGCCCTCCAGTTCGACGGCGTCGCCGAGCCGGGTGCCGGAGCCGTGCGCCTCCAGGTAGCCGGCCAGGGCGGGGTCGAGCCCGGCGGCGCGCCAGGCCGCGCCGATCACCGCCGCGTGCGCGGGTGCGCTCGGGGTGCTGATGGTGGCGGCCGCCCGGCCGTTGTGCCGGACGGCGCTGCCGCGGATCACCGCGTGGACGGGCGTGCCGTCGGCGCGGGCCCGGCCGAGGGTGGTGAGCAGCAGGACGGCGCCGCCCTCGCCGCTGGCGGTGCCGTCGGCGTCGGCGTCGAAGGCCCGGCAGCGGCCGCTCGGGGAGACGAGTTCGGTCATGCCCTCGGTCTGCCGGGCGGGCAGGCCGCCGGGGCGCAGGCTGAATCCGCCGGCGAGCGCGTACTCGGCCTCGCCGTCGCGCAGTTCGCGGCAGGCCTGGTGGACGGCGACGAGCGAGCCGTTGCAGCCGGTGTCGACGGCGTAGCAGGGGCCTTCGAAGCCGAGCACGTGAGCGATCCGGGCGGGCAGCGCGAAGGGCACGTTGCCGAGGGCGCTGAGCGGGCCGGGCTCGGTGGCGGCGCCGAGGTAGCCGGAGGCGGCGGCGCTGAGCACCACGGCGACCTGGCGTCCGCGCAGGGCGCTCGCGGCGTGGCCGGCGTCCTCGACAGCCTGGTGGGCGAGGACCAGCGCGATCCGCTGCTGGGGGTCCATCAGGGCGGCCTCGCGCCGGGAGAGGCCGAAGAAGGCGTGGTCGAAGGTGTGGACGTCGGCGAGGTGGCCCATCGGCAGGTAGCCCGCGTCCGGGTCGAGCCCGGTGGCAGCGGCCCGGGCGGCGGGCATGCCCCCGACGGAGTCCCGGCCGGCGGCGAGGTTGGCCCGGAAGGCCGCCAGGTCGTCGGCGTCGGGGAAGCGGGCGCCGATGCCGACGACGGCGATGTCGGTGTCGGCGGGGGCCGTCGCTGGGGTCCTGGTCACTGCTGCTCTCTCCCGTTCGTCAGACTTCGTACGCGGCGTCGGGCCGGGCGCCGCCCGTGGGCGCTCCGGCCGCCGGGGCGACGGGCTCCGGGGTGGCGGCCTCCGGGGCGACGGCCTCCGGGGCGACGGCCGCTGCCTGCTCGGCGACGGTGCGCAGGTCGAAGAGCCGGCCGACGCGGACGGCGCCGGGCCAGCGGCCTTCGAGGCGCAGGTGGAGTTCGACGATCCGGTGCGAGTTGCCGCCGACGGCGAAGAAGTCGTCGTCCGGTCCGAAGTCGCCGTGCCCGAGGACCTCGGTCCAGTAGCGCGTCACGAGCTGCGGGGCCCCGTCCGCCTCGGCGGGCTCGTCACGTCCGCCGGGCTCGCCGGGGTCTTCGGCGAGCAGGGCGCGCAGCGCCTGGAGGTCGGTCTTGCCGGACGGCGCGAGCGGGAAGCCGGCCACCCGGACGAAGCGCTCCGGCCGGGCCTGGCCGCCGAGCAGGGCGGTGCAGTGCGCCAGCAGTTCGGCGGTGTCCGGCGCGGGGGCGGCGGGGTCGGCGGGGAGCCAGCACGCGGCCAGCGCGGTGGCGCCGTCGGGGCCGGTCACGGCGAGGACGGCGGCCTGCCGGACGGCGGGGTGGCGCTCCAGCGCCGCTTCGACGGCCTCGCGTTCGACCCGGACGCCGCGCACCTTGAGCTGCCCGTCAGCCCGGCCGCGGAACACCAGCGCCCCGGTGGGGTCGGCGGAGGCGAGGTCCCCGGTGCGGTACATCCGGGCGCCGGGGGTGGTGGCGAAGGGGTCGGGGAGGAAGCGCAGCGCGGTGTCGGCCGGGCGGCCGGCGTAGCCCTCGGCGACCTGCGGCCCGGCCACGTACAGCTCGCCGGTTCGCCCGGGCCCGACCGGGGCGAGCCGCTCGTCCAGCAGGTGGATCCGGTTGCCCGGGGTGGACCGCCCGATCGGGACGGGGTCGAGCGGCGCGGGCGTGACCGGCTGGGCGAGCACGGTGACGGTGGTCTCGGTG
Organism: Kitasatospora sp. NPDC059817; assembly: GCF_042731835.1. Taxonomy (NCBI): domain Bacteria; kingdom Bacillati; phylum Actinomycetota; class Actinomycetes; order Kitasatosporales; family Streptomycetaceae; genus Kitasatospora; species Kitasatospora sp. NPDC059817. Next base: position 6,214 of record NZ_JBHWIR010000019.1, read on the forward strand.
GCGCCGTACTCGTTGACCAGCCGGGTGCCGGGCAGGACGGCCCGGTGCCGCTCGGCCTGCGCGGCCGACAGCGCCTCCCCGCCGACGATCCACTGCCGCAGGTGGACGTCGGCGCCGGCCAGGTGGGGCAGCACCAGCAGGTGGAACGAGGGCGGGCCGACCGCCACCTCGACCCGGTGGCGGCGGATCAGCGCGGCGGCGGCCTCCGGGTCGGGCAGGGCCCGTTCGTCGGGCAGCACCGCCGTGCCGCCGCCGCAGAGCGTGTGGAACAGCATCAGCAGCGGCGCGTCCCAGGAGAGCCGGGAGGCGGTGAAGGTGGTCGCGGCGGGGTCCTCGGCGCGGGAGGCGACCAGGTGGGCGAGCGCGCCGCGGGAGACCAGGACGGCCTTGGGCTCCCCGGTGGTCCCGGAGGTGGTGACGGCGTAGGCCGGTGCGGTCGGGGGCACCACGGCGTCCGACCGGCCGGCGGCCACGGCCGGAGCAGGGGCCGGTCCGCTCTCGACCACCGCCGTGACGGGCTGCCCGCAGCCGGCCGTCAGCTCCCGCACGGCGGCGGGCGGGGTGGCCGGGTCGCCGTCGTCGTACACCAGGACGGCGCAGCCGCTGTCGCGCAGCAGGGCGCGCACCATCGCGGCGGGGCGATCGGGTTCCAGGACGCACCAGGCGGCGCCCAGCCGCAGCGCGGCCAGCATGCCGACGACGGTGCGCACGCCCTGGCGGCGGTGGATCAGGACGAGCCGGCCGGGGGCGACCCCGACGGCGGCCAGTCGATCGGCCAACGCCTTGGTTTCGATGTCGAGTTGACGATACGTCAGGCTCTGCTCGCCGACCGCCACGGCGGTCCGGTCGGGCAGCGCGCGGAACCGTTCCCGGATCAGGTCGAGCACGTCGGTGGCCGGACGGCCGGCGGTCACGGGCGGGTCCCGTAGGCGTGGAAGCCCAGCCCGGTCTTGCGGCCGAAGTGTCCGCGCCGCACCAGGTCGAGCAGCAGGTCGCAGGGCCGGAACCGTTCGTCGCCGGTGGTCTCCAGCAGGACGTCGAGGGTGTCGACGATGGTGTCGAGCCCGATCAGGTCCGCCGTGCGCAGCGGGCCCATGGCGTGGCCGAAGCACTCCTGGAAGATCAGGTCGACGGTCTCCGCGTCGGCCACGCCCTCCTGCACCCGGGCGGCCGCGTCGTTGACCATCGGCATCAGCACCCGGTTGGAGACGAAGCCCGGCGAGTCGCGGACGACGTGGGCGCGGCGGCCGACCCCGGCGAGCAGGGCGAGGGTGGTCTCCAGCGTCCGGGCGGTGGTGGCCGGGCCCCGCACCACCTCGACCGTCTCCTTGAGGTACGCGGGGTTCATGAAGTGCGTGGCGAGCACCCGGTCGGCCCGGTCGGTGTAGGAGGCGAGCCGCTCGACCGGGATCGCCGAGGTGCAGGAGGCGAACACCGCGGCGGGGGCGCAGACCCGGTCGAGCTCCCGGAGCACCTGCTCCTTGACGGCCAGCCGCTCGGAGGCGCACTCCACCACGAAGCCGGCCGCCGCCAGCCGCCCGAACTCGTCCGTCCAGTCGACCAGTTCGACGGTCTCCGCCGCCGATGGGCGGGCCTCGCCAGGGGCCCCGGCACCAGCCTCACCGGGGGCCGGGCGGCGGCCGAGCAGCCGCGCGGCGCGCAGGCCGTCCCGCAGCCGGCCGGGGCCGGCGTCGAGGGCGGCCCGCTGCCGGTCGACCACCACCACGGGGTGCCCGGCCGCGGCGAAGACCTGGGCGACGGCGGTGCCCATCGTGCCGGCGCCGACGATCCCGACCGGGATCCGGTCGGTGCGGGCCGCCCGGGCCTCGCCTGCCTCGCGGTTCTGGGTGTCTTGCGGGTGCACGGTGTCCTTCCTGGTCACGACGGATTGCGGCCCGGTCACGGCCGGTTCCGGGCCTCGGGGGCCTCAAGGGCGACAGGGGCCTCGGGCGCCTCGGGGGCCTCGGGGGTGATCAGCCGCAGGTGGCCCGGCGGCGAGGGCGGCGGAGCGGCGGGCGGGTAACCGAGCAGCAGCCGCCCCTCCCCCTCCCGGCCCACCACGGTGAACCCGGCGAACCGGAGGTTCACCAGCATCACCCGGTTGACGTCGGTGGGCACGAACTCGGCCAGCGGGCGGCGCCCTTCGGCGAGCGCCGCGCGCACGACGTGCCCGATCAGCGCCGGCCCGATGCCCCGGGACATCACCCGGCAGGACAGCAGGAGCAGCCGCAGCACCTCGGCCGGCCCGGCCGGGCCGTCGCCCTCCCGGTGCCCGGTCCGCTCGCTCAGCGCGAGGCCGATGGTGCCGTAGTCGCCGAACCGGTCGGTCAGTTCGGCGACCAGCACCCGGTGGTCGGGCGAGTCGCACAGGGCGCGCAGCTCCGTCAGGCCGTAGGTCCGGCCGGTGGTGTTGAGCTGGTGGGTGCGGACGGTGAGCTCGTGGGCGCGGGCGAGGTCGTCCGGACCGGCTTGACGGATCGTCAACTCCAGTCCCAGGGAGGCGAGGAACTCCTCGGGGGTGCCCTGGTGATCCTCCCGGGCCTGGGTGCGGAGCGCCTCGCCGCGGTAGCGCAGCCGGCGTTCGCGGGCGTCGGCGGTGACGAACTCGGGCCGGAACTCCGGCAGTTCGGCCAGCGCGGCGACCTGCTCGGCCGGGTAGCAGCGCACCACGGGGTGGGCGGCGGCCACCTCGGCGCGCTCGACCGGGTCGTTGTCGACGAAGGCCACGGTGTCCAGCCCGATGCCGATGGCCTCGGCGATCCGGCGCACCGCGCCCGACTTGGGCCCCCAGCCGATCTCCAGCACGGTGAACAGCTCGTGCAGCCCGAGCCGTTCCAGGTGTGCGGTGGCGACGGCCCGGTCGCTCCGGCTGGCGACGGCGTGCAGGACGCCGCGCTCGTCCAGCGCCCGCAGGGCGGCGGTCGCGGCGGGGAACGGCGCCGGGTCGTCGCCCTCCAGCACGGTGCCGTCCCAGAGGGTGTCGTCGAGGTCCCAGACCAGGACCTTGACGGTCGGCTCCGCCCTGCTCGGCTCCGCCCTACTCTGCTCCGCCCCGCTCTGCTGCGGCCTGCTCTGCTCCGCCCCACTCCGCTGCGGCCCCGGTTGAGCCCCGGTCATCGGCGCACCCCCTGGCGCAACAGGCGGTCGGCGATGTGCAGTTCGGCGACCTGCGGGCTGCCCTCGATGATCTCCATCACCTTGGCGTCCCGGTAGAACCGGCCGGCCCGGACGCCGGGCTCGCAGCCCGCCGAGCCGAGGATCTGGACGGCCCGGTCGGCGACCGCCTTCGCGGCCCCGGCCGCCGCGTACTTGGCGACCACGGTCTCGGTGGCGGCGCCCAGCGGCGAGCCGGCCCGGGCCTCGGCGGCCCGCTCGGCCAGCGCCCGGGCGGCCGCCGTGTCGACGGCGGAGCGGGCGAGCAGCGAGCGCACCAGCTGGTGCCCGGCCAGCGGCACGCCGCCCTGGACCCGGTGCGCGGCGTGCTCGGCGGCGTCGGCCAGGCAGGCCTCCGCCATGCCGACGCAGCCCCAGGCCACCGTGAACCGGCCGTGGTCCAGCGCCACGGCGGCGGTGTGGGTCAGGCCCAGCCCGGGCGGCGCCACCAGGTTCTCCCGGGGCACCCGCACCCGGTCGAAGGTGAGGTGGGCGATCCGCGCGGCGCGCAGGCCGAGTTGGCCGCTGACGGGCTCGCGGACGATCCCGGGCCGGTCGGCCTCCACCAGGACGGCCGTCGGGCCGGCGTCGGTGCGCCCCAGCACCAGGAACACGTCGGCGCTCTGCCCGAAGGTCACCCAGCGCTTGGCGCCGGTGACGACCAGCCGTTCGCCGTCGTCCTCGATCCGCGTGCCGACCTCGGCGAGCGCGCTGCCGGCCTCCCGTTCGGTGGCGGCGAAGCCGGCGAGGCGTTCGCCGGAGGCCAGTGCGGGCAGCCACCGCGCGCGCTGCTCCTCGCCGCCCCAGCGCAGCAGCGCCGCGGCCGTCATGCCCTGGACGGTGAGCAGCGCGCGCAGGGCGCCGCAGACGCCGCCCAGGTGCGCGACGGCCTCGCCCAGCTGGGCCGGGGTGGCGCCGGCGCCGCCGTGGCGGGCGGGCAGGTCGAGGCCGAGCAGCCCGGCGGCGGCCACCGCGCGGACGGCCTCGTCGGGCAGCGCGCCCTGCTCGTCCCAGCGGGCGGCCTCGTCGCGGACGGCGGCAGCCAGGTCGGCGGCAGCGTCGACCGCCGAAGCCCCCGCAGTGGACGGCCTGGTCTCGCTAGCCGTGGGCGGCACAGCCGGCCCCCGTCTCCTCGCCCGTGCCCAGGCCGGCCCGCTTGCGCTCGACCAGCGCGGCGATCCGCTCGGCGGTGCGGAAGGAGTCCAGGTCGAGGTCGTCCACCTCGATCCGGATGTCGAACCGCTCCTCGACGAAGACCACCAGCTCCAGCGCGAACAGCGAGTCCGCGAGCCCCAGTGCGAAGTAGTCCTCGTCCGGCGCCACCGGCCGGCGCAGTGCGACGGTCAGGAACTCCCGTATCTCGATTGCCGTGTCGGTCACGCGGTGCTCTCCCAGGGTCCGATTTCCACCAGCAGCAGGTTCCAGGCCGCCACCGGGCTGACGTTGACCAGGACGACCCGGTCTCCCTCGGCCAGCCGCCCGTTCGCCAGCGCCGTCCAGAGGTTGAGGAAGACGTCGTTCGGCCCCAGGTGGCCGTACCGGGCCAGGTTCTCCCGGCACTCCGGCAGGAGGTCGACGCCCAGCGACTCCGCCAGGAAGCGCAGTCCGCCCGCCGAGAGGTTCTGGCTGGCGTAGCCGGCGACGTCGGCGCGGTCGAGGCCGTGCCGCTTGAGCAGCCGCTCCAGGAGCGCGGTGAGCCGGTTCCTGGTCTCCACCGCGAGCCGGAAGGAGTAGCCGGGCAGGTCCCGGCACTCCTCCTGCCAGCTCTCCCAGGGGCGGTCCCGGTAGTCCACCCGGAAGAGGTCCCAGTACGCGCCGTTGGTCTCCTGGACCAGGTCGAGCACCCGCACCGGGCCGGTGCGGGCGAGCAGCAGGGCCTGCCCGGCGTCCCCGTTGACGGTGACGGGGTGCCGGTAGCGGCCGGGGGTGGCCGGGGTGGAGGCGTGGGCGACCAGGACGTGCCGGACGTCGGGGTCGGCGGCGAGCAGTCCGCGGGCGGCGAGCAGGGCCGGGCCGAGCGAGACGCAGCCGAGGCCGCCGACGCCGAAGGTGACGGCCCGGTCGGCGCCGAGCCGGGCCTGGAGCCTGGTCGCCTCGGAGCTGAGCAGGGTCTCGGGGGCCCGGGAGTCGACGACGATCAGGGCGTCCAGGTCCTGGGCGGCGAGCCCGGCGCCGGCCAGCGCGCTGCGGGCCGCCCGCTCGGCCAGCCCGGTCGGGCCGAGCTCGCGGTCGACGGCCACGGTGTCGATGCCCAGGCCGGCCAGCGTGGTTCTGCGCTCGCCGTCCAGGCCCGCCAGTTCGGGCAGCTCACCGACCGGCACCCGCTGCTCCGGCAGGTGCCAGGCCGCCTCGCGCACCGCGAGCGGCGCGGGGGCGCCACCCGTCCTCGTCGTCACCATGCCGTGTCCTCGACTCTCCGCTGTCTGTCCGCTGTCCGTCCGGGCGTCCGGCCGTCTCTCGGTGCCGCCCCGGCCGCATTCCGGGCAAAGCCGGGGCGCGGCTCAGGCACTGCGCAGGCAGCCGTCCGCCGCCGACTCGGCGTAGGCCTCCCCCAGTTCCCGCACCGCCTCGGCGACGCCGCTGCGGGGCACCCCGGCGTACCCCACCACCAGGGCCGGCCCGGACTGCCAGGACCGGTGGTGGTACGAGCGGCCGCCGCGCACCAGCACCGAGCGGCGCAGCGCCCGGGCGACCAGCGCCGCCTCGTCCACCCGGTGCGGGAGCTGGACGTAGGCGTGCAGGCCGGCGAAGGCGCCCACGATCCGGGCCCCGGGCAGCCGGCGCCGCACGGCCTCGTGGAAGACCTCGCGGCGGGCCCGCAGCCGTTCGCGCTGGCGCCGCAGGTGCCGGTCGAGTTCGCCGCCGTCCAGCAGTTCGGCGAACGCGTGCTGGGTGAACACGTCGCAGCCGAGGTCCCGTTGGGAGCGGACCTCCTCCAGGCGGCGGCGCAGCCGGGGCGGGGCGACCAGCCAGCCCAGCCGCATCCCGGAGGCCAGCGACTTGCTCGCGGTGCCCGCGTAGAGCACCCGGGAGGGGGACAGCCGTTGCAGCGCGGTGGGCCGGCGGCCGTGGTCCAGCCAGAGGTCGCCGTCGTAGTCGTCCTCGATGATCCAGCCGTCCACGTCCTCCGCCCAGCGGACCAGGGCGGCCCGCCGCTCCGCGCTGAGCACGGCGCCGGTGGGGAACTGGTGGGCGGGGGTGACCAGCACCGCGCGGGCGCCGGTGCGGGCCAGCGCTGCCACGTCGATGCCGTGCTCGTCGACCGGGACGGACGGGCAGTCCAGGCCCGACTCGACGATGAACTGGCGCTGCTGCGGGTGGCACGGGTCCTCGACGGCGAGCGCGCCGAGGCCGGTGCGGGGCAGCGTGGCGCAGACCAGGCCGAGCGTCTGGGCGAACCCGGAGACCACCATGACGTGCTCGGGGGTGGTGTGCACGCCGCGCGCCCGCCCGAGGTAGCGGGCGAGTTCGGCACGCAGCGCCGGGACGCCGGACACCGGCGGGTACCCGAGGTCGCGCGGGCCGAGCCGGCGCGCGGCCCGCTGGTAGGCGGCCAGCCACTCGCGCTGGGGGAAGGCGGAGGCGTCGGCGCCGCCGGCCCGCAGGTCCCAGCGGATCACCGGGGCGGGGCGGGCGTCGCTGAGCAGGGTCGGCATCCGGGTGCCCCGGTCCAGGTGGGTGGCGACCCGGGTGCCCGATCCCCGGGTGGCCTCCAGGTAGCCGCCGGCGACGAGTTGCCCGTAGGCCTCGACGACGACGCTGCGGGACACCCGGAGGTCCTCGGCGAGCTGACGGCTCGACGGCAGCCGGGTGCCGGGGTGCAGCGCCCCCTCGGCGATCTCCCGCTTGATGCCGTCCCGGATCTGGGCGGTCAGCGGGAGCACGTCCTCCCGTGCCACGTCGATCAAGGTGTTCCAGGGCATGTTTGGCTCCTCCCTCCCCCGCCCACGGCGGCCCTGTTGAGCCCTGCGGACCTGTTAAGCCCTGCCCGGCCCGCCGGCCCTAGCGGGCCTCGGACAGACCGGCCCGCTCGGTGTCCAGCAGCGCCCGCAGGCACGCGACCCGGACGGCCCGGCCGACGGCCTCGCCCTCCTCCTGGGCGATGCCGACCCCCCAGTAGGAGTGGGAGTCCACGACGATCTCGAAGGCGGCGGTGACCGCGTTCAGCGGTGCGCCGGCCCGCTCCACGACGAGGCCCTGGATGACGGCGTCGAGCCCGTAGCCGGCCACCGCCTCGGCGGTGGCCCCGCTCCAGCGGGTGTCGCCGGGCTCCGCCGCCAGCGGCTCCGGCTCCGGCAGGCCGGGCACGGTCTCGGTGCCCAGCGCCACGTACCGCTCGACGAAGTGTTCCCACAGCTGGTCGCCGGTGATCTCGCCGCCGATCTCCTCGCAGACCGCCTGCATCTCGGCGGCGAAGTCGATCTGGAGGCGGCGCGGCAGCTCGATGCCGTACTCGGTGCGCAGCAGGTGGGCGATGCCGCCCTTGCCGGACTGGGTGTTGATCCGGATCAGCGCCTGGTAGTCGCGGCCGATGTCGCGCGGGTCGATCGGCAGGTACGGCACGTCCCAGACCTCCTGCCCGGACTCCTCGCGGGCGCGCAGGCCCTTGGCGATGGCGTCCTGGTGGGAGCCGGCGAAGGAGGTGTAGACGAAGTCGCCGGCCCACGGGTGGCGGGCGGGGACGGGCATCTGGTTGCAGCTCTCGACGATGCGGCGGATGCCGTCGATGTCGCTCAGGTCCAGCATCGGGTCGACGCCCTGGGAGAACAGGTTCATGGCCAGGGTGACCAGACAGACGTTGCCGGAGCGCTCGCCGTTGCCGAACAGGGTGCCCTCGACCCGGTCCGCCCCGGCGAGGACGGCGAGTTCGGCGGCCGCGACGCCGCTGCCGCGGTCGTTGTGCGGGTGCACGCTGAGGATGGTGCGCTCGCGGTGGAGCAGGTTGCGGTGGGTGTACTCGATCCGGTCGGCGAACTCCTGCGGCGGGAACACCTCGACGGTGGAGGGCAGGTTGATCCGCAGCGTGTGCGCGGCCCGCGGGGCCCAGAAGTCGAGGACGGCGTTGCAGAGTTCGAGCGCGTAGTCCGGCTCGGTCTGGGTGTAGGACTCCGGCGCGTACTGGAGGTAGATCTCCGTGCCGGGGATCGAGTCCTGGAGTTTGAGGGCCTGTTCGGCCCCGTCGAGCGCCATGGCGGTGGTCTGCCGGCGGTCCTTGCGGAAGACCAGGCGGCGCTGGACCTCCGAGGTCGGGTTGAAGATCTGGAGGACGGCGCGGGGCACGCCCTCCAGGGCCTTGACGGTGCGTTCGATGAAGTCGCCGCGGATCGGCGTCATGACCTGGACGACGACGTCGTCCGGGATCGCGCCGGTGTCGACGAGGTGGCGGAGGAAGGCGTGGTCGTCCTGCGAGGAGGTGGGGAAGCCGACCTCGATCTCCTTGAACCCCATGGCGACCAGCAGGTCGAACATCCGCCGCTTGCGGGTGATGTCCATGGGGTCGGTCAGGGCCTGGTTGCCGTCCCGCAGGTCGACGCTGCACCACAGCGGGGCCTGTTCCGCGCGGCGGCCCGGCCAGCCGCGGTCGGGCAGCCCGACCGCCTGGTACGGCTGGTACTTCCGGACCGGCATCGCGCTGTGGCGCTGGATGCCCTGGTCGCGGGCGGGTGTGCCCTGCGGCGTGTCCGCGTCGGTGGGTTGAGCGGTCATCTCTCCTCCACAACGGTGGTCTGGGCGTCTTGTGGGGACGCTCTGCTAGCTCTGCTAGGCGGGCCAGGAGCTGAACTGTCTCCTCCCGTAGAGCAGCGGCGACGCGTCGCTGAGCTCGGTGATCCGGATGACCTCGCCGAAGACCATCCGCTGGCCGCCGACGGGGACCAGCTGGCTGACCCGGCAGTCGGCCACCGCGTGGGCGTCGTGGACGAGGTGGGGTCCGCCGGCGCCGGGGGGCAGCCGCCAGGTGGTGGCGTCGAACCGGTCCGGGTCGCCGGAGGCGAACAGTTCGGCGGTGCCGCGGCCCTCGGCGTGCAGCAGGTTCACCGCGAACTGGCCACTGCGCAGCACGGCCTTCAGGGTCGGGCTCTCCGCCCGCATGCCGACCAGCAGGGTGGGCGGTTCGACGGTGACGCTGCACAGGGCGGAGCAGGTCATGCCCCAGGGCCGGCCGGCGTCGTCCAGCGAGGTGACGATGGCGACGCCGCTCGGGAAGCCGGACATGAAGGTCCGGAAGTCGGAGGGGGTTGAGGTGACGAGTTCCACGTGATTCACCGCTCGACTGGGTAGGGGACCGGCTCCGCGGTCCGGGGCGCGTCCACGCTCGCCGTGCGCCGGTCGATGACCCACAGCAGCGGGCCGCTGAGCACCGTCGTGAACAGGGCCATCACGACGAGGGCGAGGAAGAGCGCCGGGGTGAGGATCCCGGCCTGGTAACCCGTCTGGAGGACGGCGAGCTCGGTCAGGCCGCGGGCGTTGAGGAACACCGCGATCCGCATGCTCTCCACCGGGGGCCGGCCGGCCGCCCGGGCGCCGTAGTAGCTGCCGACCAGCTTGCCGAAGATCGCGAGCACCACCGACAGGACGACGGCCTGCCAGGAGAACACGCTGAGCGGCGCCGAGGCGAGGCCCATGCCGGTCACCGTGAACAGCAGCGGCAGCACGATCCGGCCCCAGCCGCCGACGGTGTGGGCGGCCCTGGTCCAGGGGCCCGCGCCGTCGTCGCCCGGCAGCGCCAGGGCGACCAGGACGGCGCCGAGCACATCGGTGAGGCCCAGCCGCGAAGTGGTCAGCGCCGCGGCCACGGCCGCGGCGGCGGTCAGCCCGATCGGCACCGCCACCGGGATCCGCTCGGCCCAGGCCCGGGGCCCGGGCAGGGCCCCGGCCCGGCGGATCAGCCAGGCGCCCAGCAGGCCGACGACGAACACCAGGTACGGGGTGATCTTCCCGCCGCCGTGCGCCAGGCCGACCGCGATCGCCAGCAGCGACCAGGTGACGGCGTCGATGGAGACCGCGACCGCCATGCAGAGCCGGCCGATCGCGGTGTTGAGCATGCCGCGGTCGTCCAGGATGCCGGCCAGCACCGGGACGGCGGTGACCGCCAGCGCGATCGCCAGCATCAGGACCAGCACCCCGGCCGGGGCACCGCCGCGCAGCGCCGGGGAGCCGTCGGCCAGCACCCACGCGGCGAACGCGACGCCGCAGCCGAGCGGCAGCAGCAGCGAGCCCACGGCGGTCAGTGCGATGCTGCGCCCGCCCAGCCGGCTGCCGCCGGCCCGGATCTCGTGGACGGCGCCCACCAGGAAGAGCGCGAGGCCGAGGTGGCCCGCCTTCTCCAGGACGGCCCCGCCGTCCATGGTGGCCGGCTTCCAGTGCCACTGGCTCGCCAGCAGCGCCCCGAGCAGGAGGCAGGCCATGATCTCGCCGACGATCTCCGGCTGCCGCAGCAGCTTCGCCAGCCGGCGTCCGAGCAGTGCCACGGGGACGAGCAGAGCGAGCGTCACCGCGGCCGGTACGTACGGAAGACTGTCCATGGTGCCTCCTTTCTCGGGGCGCCGAAGGGGTCAGTGCATCTGGGCGAGGTACTCGTACTGGCTGGGCAGGCGCTTCAGGAGCTCGGCGGACTGGTCGCTCAGCAGCTGGAACTCCTTCTCCGCGCGGCTGCCGTCCTGCAGGGCGAGTGCGGGCGGGGCCTTGAGCTCGATGCCGCCGAGGCCGAGCAGCATGGCCAGGTAGGAGTAGGACTCGAACCCGTGGAAGTGCGGGAAGATGGTGGCCTCCGTCGGAGGCTTGGCCTTCCACAGCTCGATCCGCTCGGCCAGGCCGTCGGGCATCACCCGGGTCTTGGCGTCCCGCCAGTAGGCGTTGTCCTCGCGGGCCGCGGCCTTGTAGTGCAGGACGAGGAACTCCCGTACGCCGTCGATGGTGTTGCCGACGATGCGGTTGTAGGAGCGGCGCAGCCCCGGGTCCCAGTTGGCGTCCGGGAAGTGCTTGACCAGTTCCTCGATGCCCTGCTGGATGAAGAAGATGCCGGTCGACTCCAGGGGCTCGACGAAGCCGCTGGACAGGCCGATGGCGACGCAGTTGTTGACCCAGGCGTTGCGGGTGCGGCCGATCCGCATCCTGATGTGGTTGGCCTCCAGGCCCTCCGACTCCGGGCCGACCTTGGCCCGCAGCGTGGCCTCGGCCTCCTCGGGCGTCGCGTACTCGTCGGAGTAGACGTAGCCGGTGCCGATGCGGCCGAACAGCGGGATGGTCCAGATCCAGCCGGCGTCCGAGGCGGTGGCGGTGGTGCAGGGGCGCAGGCCGCGCTTCTCCATGTCGACCGGGACGCGCAGCGCCACCGCGCGGTTGTTGGGCAGGGTGTCCTGGAAGGAGGTGAACGGCTCCTCCAGGGTCTGGTTGATCAGCAGGCCGCGGAAGCCGGTGCAGTCGATGAAGAGGTCGCCCTCGATCAGGCCGTGCTCCTTGGTGCGCACGCCGCTGATCCAGCCGCGGTCGTCCTGGACGACCTCGACGACGTCGTCCTCGATGTGCTTGGCGCCGCGCTCGGTGGCGTACCCGGAGAGGAAGTCGGCGAGCAGCGAGGCGTCGAACTGGTAGGCGTACGGGAACTGGGTGTCCTGCTCCGTGAGGGTGTCGCGCTCGGTCGTGTTGCCGCCCTCCTTGAAGTCCTGCTCGAAGAGGGTGCCGTCGAGGTAGCGCGGGGACTTCTCGGCGTCGCAGATCGCGGCCATCAGGAACACGTCCTGGTCGAAGCGGTCGCCGGAGCGGCTGTTCAGCCACCAGTCGGTGAGCGGCAGGCCGTCGACGACCCGGAGGCGCTCGAAGGGGTGGTAGAAGTAGTGGCCCTTGCGCCGCCAGTTCTCGAATCGGATGCCCAGCTTGTAGGTGGCATTGCACTTGGGCATCCAGACGTGCTCCGGCAGGCCCAGGTAGTTGAAGAAATGCCGGACGGTGCTGAAGGTCGCCTCGCCGACCCCGATGGACTTGATTCGCTTGGATTCCACCAGCGTGACGGAAATGCGATCGCCGAATGCGGCGCGCAGGTACGAGGCGGTCATCCAACCGGATGTCCCACCACCGACGATGACGACGTTGCCCAGCATTCCTGACCCTCTCAGCCGGTCGTTCAACCCGGAGCCCCGGGCTGTCCCATGGCTCGAAATCCTGCGGCAGCGGAGCCTCCGGAAAACAGGCTTTTAAGCCTCAGCGGAAACACGCACTCCAGCGCGTCCCGGCCTTCGCCGGGTGTTTTCCGGCATGCCGAACAGATGACACCCGATGGTTGGGGGTGCCATCTGTTCGGCGGAACTCGCCGGAATTCGGCGGGGGTTCGGCAGTGACTGAGCCTGACCGGCAGGGCCGGCTCAGCCACCGTCCAGCAGGTAGTCGTGCAGCAGGGAGATGACCCGGGCCCGCTGCGCGGTCAGGTAGAAGTGCCCGCCGGGCAGCACGTGGAACGCGAACTCCTTGCCGGCCAGCGCCTCCCAGCCGCGGGCCCGCTCGACGCTCACCGTGACGTCGGAGTCCCCGGTGAGCACCACGACCCCGCAGTCCACCGGGCGCAGCGCGGTGGGCCGGTAGGAGTCGATCAGCAGGTAGTCGTTGCGCAGGATCGGCAGCACCATCTCCCGGATGTCCGGGTCGTCGAAGATCGACATCTGGGTCCCGCCGTGGCCCGCGACCGTGGCGAGGAGCTCGTCGTCGCCGCGGGGCAGGGCCGGCGCCCGCCCGGCCGGTCCGTCGCCGGAGCCGGCCGGCGCCTGCGGCGGCGGGTAGCCGGAGAGCACCAGCCGGGCCACCGGCAGGCCCTGCGCGTGCAGGGACTGCACGGTCTCGTACGCGAGCAGCGCGCCCATGCTGTGGCCGAAGACGACCGTCTCGACGCCGGGGCGGTCGGTCTCCAGCAGCGCCTGCGTCAGCTGGGCCACCAGGCTCGCGGCGTCCTGGACGAAGGGGTCCTCGATCCGCTCCTCCCGCCCCGGGTACTGGACGAGCTGGAGTTCGACGGCCGCCGAGAGGTGGTTGGCCCAGGGCCGGTAGAAGCCCGCGCTGCCGCCGGCGTGCGGCAGGCAGACCAGCCGCCGGGTCGCCTCCGGGCGCGGCCGGGGGATCACCAGCCAGGGTTGGTCGTCGTTCAAACGGTCACTTCCTTCCGTCGGCCCCGCGGGGCCGTGTCCGTACCGGCCCGGCCGGTCATCCGCAGGCCCGGACGATCTCGCGCAGGGCCTCGTGCATGCGCTGGAGCAGGGCGGTGGCCGCCGTCTCGTCGAACCGGCCGCCCGCGTACACGCAGGACAGCTCCATCCGGCCGCCCTCGACCGCGGCGGCGACGTCCAGCTCGTAGGTGCGGGTCTCGCCCGGCTCGTGGTCGCCGCCGCCGTGGTCCAGGTGGCGCAGGATCAGCCGGTCCCCCTCGGGCAGCTGGTTGTCCCACTGGCCGAGGTAGTTGAAGCCGATCCGGGCCTTGGGCGCGGGGACCAGCAGGTCCTCCCGGGCCTCGGCGGCCGCCGCCAGCCGCAGGACGCCGTGGCCGATGCCGCGGCGCGGGACGGCCCGCAGCCGGCGCTTGGCCACCCGGACGGCGGCGGTCGGCGCCAGCTCCGCGGGCACGTCGAGCAGCACCGGGTAGATCGTGGTGAACCAGCCGACGGTGCGGGACAGGTCGACGCCGTCCAGGATCTCCTCGCGGCCGTGCCCCTCCAGGTCGATCACGGTGCCGCCGTCGTCGGCGTGGCCCTGGGCGGCGAGCGCCTGGGCGAGGGCGGTCAGCAGCACCTCGTGGACCTGCGCGCGCAGCACGCCGGGCACCCGGCGCAGCAGTGCCTCCGTCTCGTCCCCGGTCAGGGTGTGCCGCGCGGTGCGGCGGTCGCCGAACCGGCCGGTGTCCAGGGGCTCCCCGGCGGGCTCGGGCAGCGACCGCCAGTGCGCCAGCTCGTCGTCGAAGCCGCCGGTCAGGGCGTGCTCGCGCAGTCGGCGGGACCACTGGCCGAAGGAGGTGGAACGCGCGGCGGGCCGGGCGGGCCGGCCGGCCGCCAGGTCGGCGTAGGCGGAGCGCAGGTCGTCGAGCAGGATGCGCCAGGAGACGCCGTCGACCACCAGGTGGTGCGCGGTGAGGAACAGCCGGGCCGGGCGGTCCGGCCCGAGGTCGGCCAGGACGGCGCGCAGCAGCGGCCCGTCGGCCAGCCGCAGGCCGCTCTGGGCCTGCCGGAACGCCTCGGTGGCGCGCTCCTCGGCGTCCGGCGCCCCGGCGAGGTCGAGCCGCTGGAAGTCCCAGCAGCCGTCGGCCTCGGCCGCCACCTCCTGGGACCAGGCGCCCTCGGCGTCGCGGGTGTAGCGGGCGCGCAGCATGTCGTGCTGCCCGACCAGCGCGGCCAGGGCGGCGCGCAGGGCCTCGGTGTCGGTGCCCGGGACGAGTTCGAACAGCAGCGACTGGTTGAAGTGGCCCGGGTTGACGGTGTGGTGCTCGAAGAACCACTGCTGCACGGCGGTCAGCGGCACGGGCCCGGTGGCGTACGGGTCCTCCTCGGCCGGCCCGCTCTCCCCCGTCCCGGCGGCCTTGGCGAGCGCGGCGACGGTCTTGTGCTGGAAGAGGTCCCGGGCGGTGAAGTGCAGGCCCTCCTGGCGGGCCCGGGCGACCACCTGGGTGGAGAGGATGGAGTCGCCGCCGAGCAGGAAGAAGTCGTCCTCGGCGCCGACGTCCTCGATGCCCAGCACCGAGCGGAACACCTCGGCCAGCGCGGTCTCCACCGGGCCGTTCGGCGGGATGGAGACCCTGGTCAGGGCCTCCCGGGCGTCCGGCAGGGCGTCCCGGTCGACCTTGCCGTTGGTGGTGAGCGGCATCGCGTCCATCGGGATCAGCGCGGCCGGCACCATGAAGGCGGGCAGTTCCTCGGTCAGGGCCTCGCGGACCTCGCGGACCGCCTCGCCCCGCTCGCGGCCGGGCGCGGCGACCAGGTAGCCGACGAGCTGCTTGCCGCGGTCGCTCTCGCGGACCACCACGGCGGCCTGGTCGACCGCGGGGTGGCGCTGCATGGCCGACTCGATCTCGCCGGGCTCGACCCGGAAGCCGCGGATCTTGACCTGGTCGTCGGCCCGGCCCCGGAAGTCGATCCGCCCGTCGGGCAGCCAGGCCCCGAGGTCGCCGGTGCGGTAGAGCCGGGCCCCGGGGTCGTCCGCGAAGGGGTGCGGGACGAACCGCTGCTCGGTCAGCTCCGGGCGGCCCAGGTAGCCCTGGGCGACGCCGCGGCCGCCGAGGTGGATCTCGCCGGTGACGGCGGGCGGCACCGGGTTGCCGTGCGGGTCCAGCAGGTAGACCTCGGTGTTGGGCAGCGGCCGGCCGATCGACAGCCTGCTGCCGGCCTCCTCGTCCTGGACCTCGAACATGGTGGCGCCGACGGTGTTCTCGGTCGGGCCGTAGCCGTTGATGAAGCGGTGCACCCGCGACCACTTGCGGGCCAGGCCGACCGGGCAGCGGTCGCCGACGGCGAGCACCACCGAGCCGGCGGGCAGCGCCTCGGGCTCGACCGCCGCGAGGGCCGCGGGCGGCAGCGCGAGGACGGTGGGCCGGCCTCCCGCCATGGCGCGCAGCTGCTCGCTGCCCAGCGCCTCGGACTCGTTCGCCGGGAGGGCGAGCGCCGCGCCGGAGACGAGGGCGAGGAAGGTCTCCCAGACCGCGCCGTCGAAGCTGGGCGAGGAGAGCTGGGTCACCGTGTTCTCGGGGCCGGTGCCGACGATCAGCCGGGAGGCGTTGACGACGTTGGTCAGGCCGCCGTGGCCCAGCAGCACGCCCTTGGGCGTCCCGGTGGAGCCGGAGGTGTAGACGATGTAGGCGAGCGCGTCCGGCCCCACCCGGTCGCCCTCGGGCACCGGTCCGGTGTGCGCGTCGAGCTGCGGGCGCAGGTCCTCCAGGATCAGCGGCTCGGCGGCGGACTCGCCCGCGTCGGCGGCCAGCGCGCGTTCGGTGAAGACGAACCGGGCGCCGGTCTCGGCCAGCATCAGCTCCCGGCGGGCGGCCGGGAAGCGCGGGTTCAGCGGCAGGAAGGCGGCGCCGGCCTTGAGCACCGCGAGGGTGGCGGCCACCTGGTCGGGGCCGCGCTCGCAGCACACGCCGACGACGTCGCCGGGGCGGGTGCCGCGGGAGCGCAGCAGCTCGGCCAACAGCCCGGCCCGGCGGTCGAGTTCGGCGTAGCTGAGGCGCTCGTCGCCGCGCACCACCGCGAGGCCGTCGGGGCGTTCGGCGGCCCGCTTGGCCACCAGCAGGTGCACCGGGTCCTGTTCGGGGAAGGCCACCGGGTTGCGGGCCCAGTCCACGGTGAGCCGGTTGTGCTGCTTCGGGTCGAGCAGGTCGAGCCGGCCCAGCTCCTGGTCGGGGTCGGCGGCGATCGAGCCGAGCAGGGTGGTCAGGTGGCCGGCGAAGCGGCGCACCGTGGCCTCGTCGTACAGGTCGGTGCTGTACTCCAGGGCGGACCAGAGGCTGCCGTCGGGGCGCTCCTCGAAGGCCACCACGAGGTCGAAGCCGGTGCTCGCCTGCGGCAGGGCGAGCTGCTCCATGGTCAGCCCGGGCAGGTCGAGGGTCGCCTCGGGGGCGTTCTGCAGGACGATGAGCACCTGGGCGAGCGGCATCCGGCTGGGGTCGCGCTCGGGCTGGACGGCGTCCACCACCCGCTCGAACGGGACCTCCGCGTGGTCGAAGCCGGCCAGCACGGTGTCGCGGACCTGGCCCAGGAAGTCCCGGAAGCCCAGGCCCGGCTCGATCCGGGCGCGCAGCACCAGGGTGTTGAGGAACAGGCCGACCAGGTCGGCGAGTTCGGGCTCGTCGCGGCCGGCCACCGGGGTGCCGATCGCGACGTCCTCCTGCCGGGAGAGCCGGGCCAGCAGCAGCTGGGTGGCCGCGGTGAGCGTCATGAACAGCGTCGCCGCGGCGGACTCGGTGAGCTCGCGCAGCCCGGCGACGGTCTCCGCCGGGACGCTGAACTCGTGGAAGGCGCCCGCCCCGGTAGGCACGGCGGGGCGCTGCCGGTCGGTCGGCAGCTCCAGCACGGGGACGCCGTCGAGCTGCTCGCGCCAGTAGTCGAGCTGCTCGTCGAGCCGCCCGCCGGAGGCCCGCTCGCGCTGCCACACCGAGTAGTCCGCGTACTGCGGCCCCGTCGCGGGCAGGTCGGGTTCGCGCCCCTGGAGCGCGGCCGCGTAGTACTGGCCCAGCTCGCGGGTGACGATCGACAGCGACCAGCCGTCGTGCGCGATGTGGTGGATGCTCAGGACGAGCACGTGCTCGCGGTCGGAGAGCCGGACGAGGAGGGTCCGCAGCACCGGGCCGGTGCGCAGGTCGAAGGGCCGGCCGGCCTCCTCGCGGACCAGTCGCAGCAGTTCCGCCTCCCGCTCCTCGGGCGTCCCGCCGCCGGCCTCCACGACCGGCAGCGGGATGTCCACGCTCGGGTGCGGGACCTGCACCGGGACGCCGTCCACCTGGTCGTAGGTGGTGCGCAGCGCCTCGTGCCGGTCGACGACGGCGGCCAGCGCGCCCTGCAGCGCGGCGCGGTCGAGGTCGCCGCGCAGCCGCAGCGCGAAGGAGGAGTTGTAGCCGACCGACTCCGGGTCGAACTCGTACAGGAACCACATCCGCTGCTGGGCGAAGGACATCGGCAGCGGGCGGTCGCGGTCGGCGGGGCGCAGCGCGGTGCTCGCGGCGGCCTCGGGGGCGGGCGTCTCGGCGCCCGCCAGGCGGTCCCGCAGCAGGGCCCGCAGGTGCTCGGGCAGGGCCGCTATGCGGTCCTCGCGGGACGTGGACGTCTGGGTTTCACTCATGTCGGTTGCCCCTACTCCGCCGCCGGCGCCGACTGGCGCGCGGCCTCTCGCTCCAGTTCCTCCAGCAGCGCGTCCTCGACGAGTCGCGCCACCCCCGCCACGGTGGGGTTCTCCAGGAGGCTGCGGAAGGCGATCCGGATGCCGAAGGTCTGCTTGATCCTGGTGATCGCCTGCACGCTGGTCAGGGACTGCCCGCCGAGGGCGAAGAAGCTGTCGTGCGCGCCGACCCGCTCCACGTGCAGGGTCTCGGACCAGATCCCGGCGATCAGCTTCTCGGTCTCGTCGCGCGGCTCCACCCACTCCTCGGCGGCCTCGACGGCCGTCTCGGCGGGGTCGGGCAGCGCGGCCCGGTCGATCTTGCCGTGCCGGGTGAGCGGGAAGGACTCCACCTCGGTGAAGGCGGCCGGCACCAGGTGCGCCGGGAGCCGCTCGGCGAGGTAACCGGCGAGCTCGGCGGCGCCGGGGACGCCGCCCGCGGCCGGCCGCAGGTAGGCGACCAGGCGGGCGTGCTCGGCCTCGCCGCGGACCAGGACGACGGACTCGGCGACGCCCGGGTGGGCGTCCAGGGCCGCGGTGATCTCGCCCGGCTCGATCCGGTAGCCGCGCAGCTTGACCTGGTCGTCGAGCCGGCCGAGGAACTCCAGCCGGCCGTCGGACAGCCGGCGGACCCGGTCGCCGGTGCGGTACAGCCGCTCCTTGGGGTCGAACGGCGCGGCCAGGAAGGCCTGTTCGGTCAGGTCGGGGCGGCCCAGGTAGCCGCGGGCCAGGCCGTCGCCGGCCAGGTACAGCTCGCCGGGCGCGCCGACCGGGGCGAGGTTGCGCTCCGGGTCCAGGACGTAGGCCCGGACGTTCTGGACGGGCAGGCCGAGGACGGGCCGGGGGCTGTCGGCGACCCGGCAGACCAGCGCGTCCACGGTGGCCTCGGTGGGCCCGTAGAAGTTGTAGGCGATCAGGTCGGACTGGGCGCGCAGCCGGTCCCACTGGGCCTGGCCGATCGCCTCGCCGCCGAGCGCCGCGCCGCGCAGCGGGTGGGTGCCGGGGGCGAGCAGTCCGGCGTCGTCGAGCTGGCGGAACCAGGACGGGGTGGTCTGCAGGAAGTCGATCCGCTGCTCGGCGCGGTAGGCGACCAGGGCGTGCGCGTCGCGCCGCACCTCGTCGTCGACCAGGTGCAGTTCGTGGCCGGCGACCATCCACAGCACCGGGTTCCAGGAGGCGTCGAAGGACGCGGGCGCCAGGTGGGCGACCCGGACCTGCCGGTCGCCGCAGGCCTCGCGCAGCGGCTCGAAGACGGTCCGCAGGTGGCTGTCGAGCAGGTTCGCCAGGCTGCCGTGCTCGACCAGCACGCCCTTGGGCTTGCCGGTGGAGCCGGAGGTGTGGATGACGTAGGCGGCGTGCTCCGGGGCGAGGTCCGGGTCGGGGGCGGTGGCGGGCCGGGCCGCGATCGCGTCCCGCTCGCGCTCGGGGACGACCAGGGCGACGTCGGCGGGCAGCGCCAGCGTGGTGCTCGCGGCCTCGTCGGCGATCACCACCCGGGGCTTGACGTCCTCGACCAGCAGCCGCAGGCGCTCGGCCGGGGCGGCCGGGTCCAGCGGGGTGTAGACGCCGCCCGCCTTGAGCACCGCGAGCAGCGCGGTGATCAGGCCGGGGCCGCGCCGCAGGCAGACCGCGACCGGCACCTCGGGGCCGACGCCCCGGTCGGCGAGGTGGTGGGCGAGCCGGTTGGCCCGCTCGTCCAGCTCGGCGAAGGTGATCCGCTCGCCGCCGTGGACCAGGGCGACGGCCTGCGGGGTGGCGGCGGCCTGGCGGGCGAACCGCTCGGGCACCAGGGCGTCGGTGGTGAGCGCGGTGGCGGTCTCGTTGTGGCCGGTGAGCAGCCGCTCCCGGTGGGCGGGGGCCAGCGCGCGCAGCTCGGCGAGGGTGCGCTCGGGCTCGGCCGCGATCTCCTCCAGCAGGGCGCGCAGGTCGCCGGTGACGCGGTCGGCGGTGTCGGCGTCGAAGAGCCCGGGGTCGTAGGCGAGCCGGAAGGAGAGCTGCTCGCCGGCGAAGACCGCGAGCACCATGGCGTAGCTGGTGGGCTCCTGGGAGCGCACGTCGCAGATCCGGATGCCCTGGTCGGAGCCCAGTTCGCCGTCGAAGGGGTAGTTCTCGACGACCACGTAGCTGTCGAACAGGTCGACCCCGGCGGGCAGCCCGGTCCAGCCGCGGATCTGCGCCAGCGAGACGTACTCGTAGCTGCGGGCCTGGACCTGGTCGCGCTGGAGGTCGCCCAGCCAGTCGAGGACGGGCTGTTCGGGGCGGACCTCGACCCGCACCGGCAGGTTGTTGATGAACAGGCCGATCATCGACTCGACGTCGGGCAGGTCGGCGGGGCGGCCGGAGACGGCCGAGCCGAAGCAGACCTCCCGCTCCCCCGCGTAGCGCGAGAGCGTCAGCGCCCAGGCGCCCTGGGCGAGCGTGTTGGTGGTGAGCCGGTGGCGCCGGGCGACCTCGGCGAGCCGCTCGCTGACCTCGGGCTCCAGCTGGAAGACGCTGGTCGCCTCGCTGCCCTGGCGGGCCGCCTCCTCGCCGGCCCGGTCGGCCGGCAGGGCGGTCGGGGCGGTGAAGCCGTCGAGCAGCTCGCGCCAGTAGCGCTCGGCGTCGGCCAGGTCCTGCTCGCCGAGCCAGGCGACGTAGTCGCGGAACGGGCGGCGGGCGGCCGGGCCGGGCCGGTCGTGGCCGGTGAGCCGGAGGTAGTCGTCGACCACCTCGGAGACCAGTTCGGCGCTGCTCCAGCCGTCCAGCAGCAGGTGGTGCGAGGTCCAGACGACCCGCAGGGCGCCGTCCGGCTCGTCGATCAGGGCCAGGCGCATCAGCGGCGCCACGGCCAGGTCGATGCCGCGGGTGCGGTCCTCGGCGAGGTAGGCGGCGAACCGCTGCTCGCGCTCGGCCGCCGGCAGGGCGCTCCAGTCCAGCCGCTCGACGGGCACGGTGACGTGCTCGCGGACCACCTGGAGCGGCTGGTCGGTGTCGACCCGGGCGAAGCCGGTGCGCAGCATCGGGGTCCGGTCGGCGAGGCGCTGCCAGGCCTCGGCGAAGGCGTCCGCGTCCACGCCGCCCTCCAGCAGGAAGGACAGCTGGCCGAGGTAGACGCCCTCGCCCTCCTCGGTGAGGCTGTGGAACAGCAGGCCGTGCTGCATCGGCGTGGCCGGGTAGAGGTCGGCGATCCGGCCCAGGGCGGTCAGTTCGTCCAGCAGCGGCTGGTCGACCCGGGCGAGCGGGAAGTCCGAGGGGGTGGCCCCGGAGGCGGCGGCGCCGGCCTCGCGGCAGTGCGCGACGATCCCGCGCAGGGCCTCGACCAGCTGGTCGCCGACCCGCTGGACGGTCTCGGTGGTGTGGGTCGCGGTGGAGTGGAACAGCTCGAAGCCGAGCTTGCCGTCGCGCACGTACGCCACGATGTCGAGCGGGTACTCCAGCAGTTCCCCGGGCGCCTGCTCGGTGCCGTAGCCGAGCCGCACGTCGTGCAGCAGGCCGCCGTCGTGGCCGTCGACGACCCGGCCGAGGTAGTTGAAGCCGACCTGGGCGCGGGGGCCTTCGGCGAGCAGCTCGCCGGGCGCCCCGGCCGGGCTGAGGTGGCGCAGCGCGCCGTAGCCGATGCCGCGCTGGGGGACGGCCCGCAGCTGCTCCTTGACGGAGCGGAGCCTGGCGCCCCAGTCGGCGCCGTCGGCGGTGTCCAGGGCGACCGGGAAGGAGGTGGTGAACCAGCCGGTGGTGCGGCTCAGGTCGACGTCGTCGAAGATCTCCTCGCGGCCGTGGCCCTCCAGGTCCACCAGGACGGCGGAGCGGCCGGTCCAGTCGGCGAGCACCCGGGCGAGCGCGGTCAGCAGGACGTCGTTGACCTGGGTGCGGTAGACCGCGGGGACCTCGCGCAGCAGCGCGTCGGTGCTCTCCGCGTCCAGGCCGACCCGGACGGCGGCGGCGGTGGCGACGGTCGGGGTGCCGGTGAGGTCGGCGGGCAGCGGCTCGCCGCCGGCGCGGCCGGCCGCGAACCAGTGGTCCAGCTCCTCGTCGAAGCCGCCGACCGCGGTGTGCTCGGAGAGCCGGCGGGACCAGTCGAGGAAGGAGGTGCCGCGCGAGCCGAGGTCGACCGGCCGGCCCTCGGCGGCCTGCCGGTAGGCCGTCTCCAGGTCGCCGAGCAGGGTCTGCCAGGAGACCGCGTCGACCACCAGGTGGTGGGCGGTGAGGAAGAGCCGGGCGCCGGCGGTGCCGCCGAGGTCGGCCAGCACGGCCCGCACCAGCGGGCCCTCGGCCAGGTCGAAGCCGGACTGGGCGGCGGTCGCGGCGGCCAGCAGCGCGCCCTCCGGGTCGGCCTCCAGGGTGAGGTCCAGCCGCTCCAGCGGCCAGCCGTCGCCGGGGGCGGCGATCTCCTGCTGCCAGCGGCCGTAGACGGTGCGGAAGCGGGTGCGCAGGGCGTCGTGGTGGGTGAGGAGGGCGTCGAGCGCGGTGCGCAGGTGCGCCTCGTCGGGGAGTTCGCGCAGCTCGGCCAGCACGGACATGGTGCTGTGCTGGGGGGCCTCGGTGTGGTGTTGGAAGAAGGCGCGCTGGATCGGGGTCAGCGGCGCCCTTCCGGTGACGGGTTCGGTGTTCACGCCGGCCGGCTCCTCGGGTTCGTGGGTCGAGATCGCGGCGGCGATCCCGGCGATGGTCTGGTGGCTGAAGATGTCCTGCGAGCTGAGGCGCAGTCCCAACTGCCGCGCCCGGGAGACGACCTGGATGCTCAGGATCGAGTCACCGCCCAGGTCGAAGAAGTTGTCGTCGACGCCGACCTCGGGCACCCGGAAGACCTCCGCCCAGAGCCCGGCGAGCGCCTGCTCGGCGGGGTTGCGGGGGGCCGTCCTGGTGGTGGCCGGGCGGTCGTCGGCGGCCGCGGCCGGCAGCGCCCGCCGGTCCACCTTGCCGTTGGCGTTCAGCGGCAGCCGGTCGAGCCGGACGAAGGCCTGCGGCACCATGTGGCGGGGCAGCGAGCCCTCCAGGTAGCGGCGCAGCTCGGCGCTCTCCGGTGCGGTGCCGGGCCGGGGCACGACGTACCCGGTCAGGACGGCGCCCGGCTCGGAGCGCAGCGCCGCGACGGCCTCCAGGACGTCGGGGTGGCGGCGCAGGACGGCCTCGATCTCGGCGAGTTCCACCCGGAACCCGCGGATCTTGACCTGGTCGTCGCCGCGGCCGAGGAACTCGACGTCGCCGGTGGGCAGGAAGCGGGCCTGGTCGCCGGTGCGGTAGAGCCGGCCGTCGGGGTGGGGCGTGAACGGGTCGGCGGAGAAGCGCTCCTCGGTGAGGTCGGGGCGGCCCAGGTAGCCCCGGGTGACGCCGCTGCCGCCGAGGAAGAGCTCGCCGACGACGCCGACCGGCAGCGGCTCCAGGTCCGCGTCCAGGACGTACATCCGGGTGCCCGGGATGGGCCGGCCGATCGGCACGGACGCGACGTCCGGCAGGCTCTGCGGGGTGACGGTGAAGTACGAGGACTCGACGGTGGCCTCGGTGACGCCGTAGGAGTTGAGCACGACGGTGCCGGGGGCGACGCTCTTCAGCAGCCGGCGGCAGTCGTCGGTGCGCCAGTTGTCCGAGCCGACGGCCAGGTAGCGCAGCGGCGGGAAGGCCCGGCCGGTGCGGGCGGCCTCGTCGGCCAGCGCGTTGGCCAGCGAGGGCACCGTCTCGACGTGGGTGACGCGCTGGCGCTCCATCAGGTCGAGCAGGCGCACCGGGTCGGTGGTGGCGTCCTTCGGGCAGAGCACCAGGGCGCCGCCGGTGGTCAGCGCGTGCGTCAGGTCGGAGACGAAGACGTCGAAGGCCATGCTGGCGAGGTTGAGCTGGCGGACGGGGCCGCGGTCGAGCCGGTAGGCCTCGCGCCAGGCCGCGGCGGCCCGGGCGACGCTGCGGTGCTCGACCGTGACGCCCTTGGGCTTGCCGGTGGAGCCGGAGGTGTAGATGACGTAGGCGAGGTTGTCCGGGGTCACCTCGGTGCTGGGCGCCTCGGCGGGCCAGCTGTCGATCTCCTCGCGGTCGGCGTCCAGGCAGAGCACGGTCGCGTCGCACAGCGGGAGCCGCTCGGCGAGGTCCCGTTGGGTGACGAGCATCGCGGCGGCGCTGTCGTCCAGCACCAGGCGCAGCCGCTCGGCGGGGTGGGCGGGGTCCAGCGGCAGGTAGGCGGCGCCGGCCTTGAGGACGCCGAGGGCGGCGACGACGGTGTCCGGGCCGCGGTCCAGGCAGATGGCGACGACGGTCTCCGGGCCGATGCCCTGGCCGACGAGGTGCTGGGCGAGCCGGTTGGCCCGGGCCTCCAGTTCCGCGTAGGTCAGCACGGTCTCCTCGAAGACCACCGCCTCGGCGTCCGGGGTCTGCTGCGCTTGCTCGGCGATCAGCTCGTGCAGGCAGGCGTCGGCGCCCGGGGTGCCGGTGTCGTTCCACTCGTACAGGACGCGGTCGCGGGCGCGCAGCGACAGCATCGGGACGTCGCCGACCCGCTGGCCGGGGGCGGTGGGCATGCTGCCGAGCAGGACGGCGAGCTGGTCGGCGAGCACCTCGGCCTGGGCGCGGTCGTAGAGCGCCGGGTCGTAGGAGAGCAGCAGGGTCAGCGAGCCGTCGTCGTCGTAGGCGGTGAGGTCCAGCGTGAAGCTGGTGGTGTCGACGGCGCGGACGTCGCTGAGGCGCAGTCCGTGGCGTTCGGCGGCGGCCCCGTTGCCCGGGTAGTTCTCGAACACCACCAGGGTCTGGAACAGCGCGCTGCCGCGCGGGACCTTGCTGCTGCGCTGGATCTCGGCGATCGAGGAGTACTCGAAGCGCCGGGATTCGGCCTGCTCGGCCTGGAGGGCCGCCAGCCACTCCACCAGCGGGGCGTCCTGGTCGACCTCGGTGCGCAGCGGCAGGGTGTTGAGCAGGTTGCCGACCATGGTGTCGGCGCCGGGCAGCTCGGTCGGGCGGCCGGCCACGGTGGTGCCGAAGCAGACGTCGCGCTGCCCGGAGTGGCGGGCCAGCAGGATCGCCCAGGCGCCCTGGACGGCGGTGTTGAGGGTGAGCCGGTGGCGGCGGACCATCGCGACCAGCGCGTCGGTCTCGGCGCCGGACAGGCCCACCCGGACCTGCCCGGCGGACTGGGACTCGTGGCCCTGGGGCACCGAGCGGCCGAAGGGCAGCTGGGTCGGCGCGTCCAGGTCGCCCAGCAGGGCGCTCCAGTGGGCGGCGGCCGCGGCCTTGTCCTGCCGGGCCAGCCAGGCGACGTAGTCGCGGAACGGCCGGCGCTCGGGCAGGGCCGGGGCCTTGCCCCTGCCGTCGGTGAGCGCCTGGTAGGCGGCGAAGAGGTCGGCGAACAGGTGCGAGGTGCTCCAGCCGTCCAGGACGGCGTGGTGGAAGGTCCACACGACGCGGACGGTCCGCTCGTCCTCGCGGGCGAGGGCGAGGCGCATCAGCGGCGCCCGGGACAGCTCGATCCCGGTGGCGCGCTCCTCGTCGATCAGCGCCTTGAGCCGGCGGTCCAGTTCGGCGGCGGGCAGGCCGGTCCAGTCGAGGTGGCGCACCGTCAGCCGGGCGGAGCGCTCGACCACCTGGACGGGCTCGGGGACGCCGTCCCAGACCAGCCGGGTGCGCAGCGCGGGGGTGCGGTCGACCACCTGCTGCCAGGCGGCGGCCAGCGCGTCGACGTCGCGGACGCCCTCCAGCCGGAAGGCGACGTGGTCGGAGTAGGCGCCGACGCCGTCCTGGTTGAGGGTGTGGAAGAGCATCCCGCTCTGCATCGGGGTCAGCGGGTGGATGTCCTCGACGGCGGAGCCGGCCGGCACCAGCCGGTCGACGGTCGCCTGGTCGAGGGTGAGCAGCGGGAAGTCGCCGGGGGTGGCGCCGCCGGCGCCGGGGGCCAGGCAGTGCTCGACGAGTTCGGTCAGGGCCGCCGCGAAGTCGTCGGCGAGCCGCTGCACGGTGGCCTGGTCGTGGCGCTGCGGCGCGTAGTGGAAGTCGAAGGTCAGCACGCCGTGCCGGACCTCGCCGACGATGTCCAGCAGGTGCGGCCGCTCCTCGTCCGGGTGGTGGTCCAGGCCGTAGTCGGGTTCGACGGCGCGGAACAGCTCGCTCCCGGCCGCGGCGTCGCTCCACTGGCCGAGGTAGTTGAAGCTGACCTGGGGCTGCGGCGCCGCGGCCAGGGCGGCGGCCTGCGGCTGGTCGCCGCGCAGGTAGCGCAGCGGGCCGTAGCCGGCGCCGCGGCCGGGCACGGCGCGCAGCAGTTCCTTGGTGTCGCGGATGAGCCGGCCGAGCGGGCGGTCGGCCGGGGACTCCAGCAGCACCGGGAAGATCGAGGTGAACCAGCCGACCGTCCGGGAGACGTCGGTGCCGTCGAGGATCTCCTCGCGGCCGTGGCCTTCCAGGGTGATCAGGGTGCGGGCCCGGCCGGTGAAGCGGGCGAGTGCGCGGCCGAGGGCGGTCAGCAGGACGTCGTTGACCTGGGTGCGGTAGACGGCGGGCACGTCCTGGAGCAGTTGCCGGGTGCGCTCGGCGTCGAGGCCGGCCGAGACGGCGCGGGTGTCGCCGACGCTGTTGCGGCCCTCCCGGTCGGTGGGCAGGTCGGCGGAGCCGGCCGGCACCGGGCGGGCCCAGTGCGCCAGTTCGTCGTCCAGGCCGCCGTCCTGGGTGAAGGCGGCGAGGCGGCGCGCCCAGCCGCGGTACGAGGTGCCGGCCGGGCCGAGGTCGACGTCCTCGCCGCGGACGGCCTGCCGGTAGGCGCTCTCCAGGTCCTCCAGGAGGATCCGCCAGGAGACGCCGTCCACGGCCAGGTGGTGCACGGTGAGCAGCAGCCGCGCGGGCTCGCCGGCGCCGTGGTCGAACAGCAGGGTGCGCACCAGCGGCCCTTCGGCCGGGTCGAGCGAGGCCTGCGCGGCCTCGGCGAGGGTGCGCATGGCGGCGGCGCGCTCGCCGGGGGCGGCCTGGTCGAGGGTGATCCGCTCGATCCGGGCCTCGGTCGGCACGGCGTCGGCGTCCGGCGCGGTGACGGTCTGGACCCGCCGGCCGTCGGGGCCGGTGGCGAAGCGGGTGCGCAGGGCCTCGTGCCGGCGGACGAGGCCGGCCAGGGCGCGGGCCAGCGCGGGTTCGTCGACCGCGCCGTCCAGGGTGATCAGCACGGACTGGTTGAAGTGGTGGGCGCCGCGGGTGTGGTGGGCGAAGAACCACTCCTGGACGGGGCCGAGCGGGGCCGGCTCGTGGTCGTCGGCGTCGACCTGGACGACCGGGGCCTGCTCCACCGGGCGGGCGGCGCGGGCGAGGTCGGCGAGCGACTGCCGGGAGAAGATGTCCTTCGAGGTGATGACGAGTCCGGCCCGGCGGGCCCGGGCGACCACCTGGATGCTCAGGATGGAGTCGCCGCCGAGTTCGAAGAAATTGTCGTCGGCGCCGACCTTGCCGATGCCGAGCACCTCCGACCAGACCTCGGCGAGCGCCTGCTCGGCCGGGTCCTCGGGGGCCCGGTAGTCCTCCCGCTCCAGGGGGGCGTCCGGCGCCGGCAGGGCCCGGACGTCGACCTTGCCGTTGGGGGTGAGCGGGAAGGCGTCGAGGGTGGCGAAGGCGGTCGGGACGCTGTAGGAAGGCAGCCGCTGCTCGGCGAAGGCGCGCAGGTCCAGCGGCGCGATGACGGCGCCGGGCTCGGCGCGCAGGTAGCCGACCAGCCGCTTGTGGTCGCCGTCCGCGAGGGCGACCACCAGGGCCTCGGCCACCGCGGGGTGGGCCTCCAGGACGGCTTCGACCTCGCCGGGCTCGATCCGGTAGCCGCGGACCTTGACCTGGGTGTCGGCGCGGCCGAGGTACTCGACCAGGCCGTCGGCCCAGCGCACCACGTCCCCGGTGCGGTACATCCGCTCGCCGGGCTCCGCCGCGAACGGCGAGGGCTGGAAGCGCTCCTCGGTCAGCTCCGGGCGGCCCAGGTAGCCGCGGGCGACGCCGGGGCCGGCGATCCAGAGCTCGCCGGGCACGCCGGGCGGGACGGGGCGGCGGCGCTCGTCGAGGACGTACACCGCCGTGTTGGAGATCGGGCGGCCGATCGGGATGGCGCGCACGCCGTCGGTCTCGCGGATCAGGTGGGAGACGGCGAAGGTGGTGGTCTCGGTCGGGCCGTAGCCGTTGACCAGCCGCTGCGGCGGGGCGCCGCCGGCCAGCAGTTCGGCGATCCGGCGCGGGTTGAGCGCCTCGCCGCCGACCAGCAGGTGGCGCATGCCGCCGAAGGCGGTGGGCTCCAGGCCGACGACCTGGTTGAAGACGCCGGCGGTGAGGAACATCGCGGTGGCGCCGGTCGAGCGCAGTGCGGCGGCGAAGGCCGGCGGGTCGAGCAGGACGTCCTTGGTGATGACGGCGATCCGCGCCCCGGCCACCAGCGGGCCCCAGAACTCGAAGGTCGCCGCGTCGAAGGTGGCGTCGGCGACCTGCGCCACCACGTCGTCGGCCGCCAGCGGGGCGTAGTCGGCGCCGCGGACCAGCCGGACGATGGAGCGGTGCTCGACCACGACGCCCTTGGGCCGGCCGGTGGAACCGGAGGTGTAGATGACGTAGGCGGCGCTCTCGGGCCCCGCGTCGGTGGCCGGCGGCCCGGCCGGGAGGGCGGCCAGCTCGGCGGTGCGCTCGGCGGGCAGCAGGGCCGGGACGGCCAGGTCGGGCAGCCGTTCGAGCAGCTCCCGGTCGGTGACGCAGAGCGCGGCCCCGGTGTCCGCGAGCATGAACTCCAGCCGGTCGGCCGGGTAGTCCGGGTCCAGCGGCACGTAGGTGCAGCCGGCCTTGAGCACGGCCAGCAGGGCGACGACCAGGCCGGTGCCGCGGGGCAGGCAGACCGCGACGTGCTGGCCTGGGCGGGCGCCGTGGTCGAGCAGCAGCCGGGCCAACCGGTCGGCCTGCTCGTCGAGCTGACGGTAAGTCAGCTCGCCTTCGGCGGCGGTGACGGCGATGGCGTCGGGGGTGGCCGCGGCCTGCTCGGCGACCAGCGAGTGGACGGTCCGGTCGGCCGGGTAGGGCACCCGGTTCTCGGCCCAGTCGCGGGTGACGGTGTCGAGTTCGGCGGCGGTGAGCAGCGGCAGGTCGCCGACCGGGCGGTCGGCGTCGGCGGCGACGCCCGCCAGCAGGAGCAGCAGCCGGGTGCAGAGCGCGTCGACGGTCGAGGCGTCGAACAGGTCGGTGTTGTACTCCACCGTCCCGCCCAGCGTGCCGTCGGCGGCCGGGGTGAACTCCAGCGTCAGGTCGAAGATGGAGGACACCGAGGGCGCGCGGAACTCCTCGACGGCCGGGCCGCCGAAGTCGGGCAGGGCCCCGGGGTCGTTCTGGAGCACGAGGGCGGCCTGCACCAGCGGGGTGCGGCTCGGGTCGCGCTCGGGCTGGATCTCGTCCACCAGCCGGTGGAAGGGGACGTCCTGGTTGCTGAGGGCGTCCCAGAGCTGGTCGGTGGTGCGCTCCAGCAGGTCGCCGAAGGCCTCGTCCAGGTCGATCCGGCCGTGCAGGACCAGGGTGTTGACGAAGAAGCCGACCAGCGGCTCCAGTTCGGTGCGGTCGCGGCCGACCGACACGGTGCCCAGGCCGACGGTGCGCTGGCCGGTGTGCCGGGCCAGCAGGACCTGGGTGGCGGCGGCGAGCACGGCGAAGAGCGTGGTGCCGCGTTCGGCGCCGAGCGTGTCGAGGCCGGTGGCGACCTCGGCGTCGACCTGGAAGGTGTGCAGGGCGCCGACGGTGGTGCGCACCGCCGGGCGGGGCCGGTCGGTGGGCAGCTCCAGCGGCTGGATGTCCGCCAACTCGTCGCGCCAGTAGTCCAGTTGCCCGGCCAGGCGGTCTTCGGTGCAGCGCTCGCGCTGCCAGCGGGAGTAGTCGCGGTAGCTGACCGGCAGCGGGGCGAGGGTGTGCGGGCGGCCCTCGACGGCGGCCCGGTAGAGCTCGCCGAGCTCGCCGGTCAGCAGGCCCTTGGACCAGCCGTCGGCGGCGATGTGGTGCAGGTTGAGGAAGAGCGCGTGGTCGTCCGGGCCGTGCCGCACGACCGTGGAGCGCAGCAGCGGGCCGCTGGCGAGGTCGAAGGGGGTGGCGAGTTCGCGGCGCAGCAGCGCGGCGAACTCGGCCTCCCGCTCGTCGGCGCCCAGCGCGCTCAGGTCCACCGGCTCGGTGTCCGGGGCGTAGGCGGGCCGGACCTCCTGGCGGGCCACGCCGTCCTCGGTGGTGAAGACGGTGCGCAGCGGCTCGTGCCGCTCGACCAGGCCGGTCAGCGCGGTGCGCAGCGCGGCCAGGTCGAGGCCGCCGCGCAGCCGGAGGCCGAAGGAGGTGGTGTACTCGACCGCGTCGGTCTCGAACTCCTGGAGGAACCAGAGCCGTTCCTGGCCGAAGGAGAGCGGGGCCGGGCCGTCGCCGCCGGGCCGGATCGCGTCGCGGTCGCCGCCGCCGGCGCCGGCGGCTGCCAGTCGCTGCCGCAGGATCTCGTCGGCGTCCTGGCCCTCGCTGTGTCGCTGGTCTGTCATCGGTTGCTCCCCCGCGCGCCACCGCGCGTCGTCGTCCGGTCCGCCGGTGTCCGGCGCACGTCTTCGAGTACTTGCTTGCGGACCTGGTCCGCGAGGGCCGCCACGGTGCGGGCGGCGAACACGTGCCGGGCCGAGACCCCGACGCCGAACACCTCCCGGATCCGGGCGGTGACCTGGAGGGTGAGCACCGAGTTGGCGCCGTGGTCGAAGACGTTGTCCTCGGCCCCCACGACGGGCACGCCCAGCACCTCGGCCCAGATCCCGGCCAGCGCCGCCTCGGTCTCGTCCCGGGGCGCGGTGGGCTCGGCCGCCGGCCGCTGCTCCTCCGGTTCCGGCAGGGCCCGCCGGTCGATCTTGCCGCTCGTGGTCATCGGGAACGCGTCCAGGACGATGACGACCGGCGGGACCATGTAGCCGGGCAGCCGCTCGGCGAGCCGGGCCCGGATCTTCTCCGGGTCGGCGGCGCCGTCCGCGGGCACCACGTAGCCGGTCAGCACGGTCTGCCCGGACGGCCTGGTCCGGGCGACCACCGCGGTCTGCTCGACGCTCTCGTCGTCGAGCAGCGCGGTCTCGATCTCGCCCAGCTCGATCCGGTAGCCGCGCACCTTGACCTGGTTGTCGATCCGCCCGAGGAATTCGAGCGTGCCGTCGGGCAGCCAGCGGACCAGGTCGCCGGTGCGGTAGAGCCTCGCGCCGGCGGTCGCGGCGAGGTGGTCCGGGACGAACCGCTCCTCGGTGAGCTCCGGGCGGCCCAGGTAGCCGCGGGCCACCCCGGCGCCGCCGACGTACAGTTCGCCGGGCACGCCCACCGGGACGGGCTCGCGGTGCTCGTCGAGCACGTAGCCGGTGGTGTTGGCGATGGGCCGGCCGATCGAGGGCAGTCGCCCGACCGGGGCGTCCTCCTCCGCCTCCAGCACCGTGCCGGTGGTGAGCACGGTGGTCTCGGTCGGGCCGTACAGGTTGGACAGCGCCATCGCGGAGCCGCGCGGCAGCCGGCGGCGCACCACGTCGGCGCCGGTGAGGATGTGGCGCACCCGGCCCTGGTGGAGCGCGGGCTGGTCGAGCAGGCCCTCCAGGCGCGGGGCCGGGATGAGGATGAGGGTGATCCCCTGCTCGACGATCCAGCCGGCGAGCAGGTGCGGGTCCTCCAGGACGCGGTCGGAGGCGAACCGGATCTCCACGCCGCAGGCGAGGGCGCCCCACTGCTCCAGCACCGTCGGGTCGAAGCCGGGCGGCACCATCTGGGTGGCCCGGTCGCCGGGCCCGGCGTCGAAGAAGTCCCGGTACCAGTCGCACAGGTTGACCACGCCGCGGTGCTCGATCAGCACGCCCTTGGCCTTGCCGGTGGAGCCCGAGGTGTAGATCACGTACGCGAGGTCGGACGGGCCGACGGCGACCTCGGGCGGCCCGTCGTGCGTGCCGGGCCCGGTGTCCTCGACGTACAGCACCTCGACGCCTTCCGGCGCCTCGGGCCCGGGCAGGTCGCGCTGGGTGAGGAGCACCGGCACCCCGGCGTCCTGGAGCACGTAGACCGTCCGGTCGTCGGGCAGTTCGGGGTCGAGCGGCAGGTAGGCGGCGCCGGCCTTGAGCACGGCGAGCTGGGCGATCGTCATCTCGGCGGCGCGCCGGGTCCGGACGCCGACGACGGTGCCCGGGCCGACGCCGCGGTCGGCCAGCCGGTGGGCCAGCGCGTCCGTCAGCGCGTCGAGTTCGGCGAAGGTCAGGCTGCGGTCCTCGGTGGTGACGGCCGCGGCCTCCGGGGTGCGCCGGGCCTGGTCGGCGACCAGGCCGTGGATGGTCGCCGTGTGGAACCGGGCGCCGGTCGCGGTGGCGTTCCAGCCGGTGGTGACCAGCCGGCGTTCCTGCTCGTCCATCAGCGGCAGCTCGTCGACGAGCCGGTCCGGGTCGGCCGCCGCCATGCCCTCCAGCAGCACGGTGAGGTGGCGGGCGGTCCGGGCGACGGTCTCCGGGTCGAAGAGCGCCGTGCTGTACTCGACCAGGCCGCCGAGCCGCCCGTCGCGCTCCTCGAACTCGAAGCCGATGTCGAACAGCGCGTGCATCCGCGGCAGGGCGCTCTCCTCGACCCGCAGGCCGTCGGGGCCGGGCAGCGCATCCTGGGCCCGCTTGAGCATCAGCGCGGCCTGGATCAGCGGGGTGCGGCTGGGGTCGCGGTCCGGCTTGAGCTCGTCGATCAGCCGGTCGTACGGCAGGTGCTGGTGGGTGAAGGCCTCCAGCACGCCCTGCCGGACGTCGGCCAGGAAGGCGCCGACGGTCGTGTCGGGGGTGGTCCGGGCGCGCAGCACCAGCGTGTTGACGAAGAAGCCGAGCACGTCCTCCAGTTCGCTGTGCTCGCGGCCGGAGACGATGGTGCCGACGGCGACGTCGCGCTGGCGCGCGTACCGGGACAGCAGCAGTTGGACGCCCGCCGTGAGGACGGTGAACAGGGTGACGCCCTCCCGGCGGCAGAGCCGGGTGAGGGCGGCCACCAGCTCGGGGCTCAGCTCGAAGGGGTGGCCGGCGCCCCGGGTGGCGCGGGTGGCGGGCCGGGGCCGGTCGGTCGGCAGCTCCAGCGGCACCACGCCGTCCAGCCGGCGCTTCCAGTAGGCGAGGTCGGCGGCCTCCCGGGCGCCCCGCTCGCCGTGCTGGTGCACGGCGAAGTCGGCGTACTGCAGGGGTAGTTCGCTCAGCGCGGCGGGCCGGCCGGTGGCCTCCTGGCCGAGCAGGGCGACGAGCTCGCGGGCCATCACCTCCTTGGACCAGCCGTCGGTGACGACGTGGTGCATGTCGAGGACGAGCAGGTGCTCGGCGTCGGCCAGCCGGATCAGCCAGGGGCGCAGCAGCGGGCCGCCGCGCAGGTCGAAGGAGCGGCTCAGCTCGGTGCGCAGCAGCTGGTCGAGGTCGTCGACGCGCCCCTCGGCCGCGAGGTCGGTGAAGCGCACCGGCCGGTGGCCGGGGGCGTGGACGACCTGCACGCCCTGGCCGCCCTCGGTGGCGAAGGTGGTGCGCAGCGCCTCGTGCCGGGCCACCAGGGCGTCGACGGCGCGCCCGAGGGCGTCCCGGTCGAGCGGCCCGGTCAGCCGCAGGCCGAGCGGCGAGTTGTACTCGGTGCCCTGGGACTCGTAGTCGTACAGGAACCAGAGCCGCTGCTGGCCGTAGGAGAGCGGCAGCGGCCGGTCGCGGCCGACCGGCACCAGTCCGGCCCGGCGGGCGGGCTCGCTGCCCAGCCGGCCGGCCAGCCCGGCGACGGTGGGCGACTCGAACAGGGTGCGGATCGGCACCTCGACGTCCAGCACCGAGCGGATGCGCCCGATCAGCCGGGTGGCGAGCAGGGAGTGGCCGCCGAGGTCGAAGAAGCTGTCGTCGACGCCGATCGAGGCGACGCCGAGCACCTCGCAGAACAGGTCGCAGAGCTGCTCCTCGCGGGCGCTGCGCGGCCCGTGTCCGCTGCCGGCGGCGGCGGTGCCCGGGTCCGGGAGCGCGGCCCGGTCGGTCTTGCCGTTGGGGGTCAGCGGGATCTCGGGGATCGGCACCACCACGGCCGGGACCATGTAGCCGGGCAGCGTGGCGGCGGCGTGCGCGCGCAGTTCGGCCGGGTCGGCGCCGCCCTCGCCGGCCGGCACCACGTAGGAGACCAGCCGGGTGTCGCCGGCCCCGTACTCGCGGGCGACGGTGACGGCGCGGGCCACCGCGGGGTGCCGCTCCAGGACGGCGTCGATCTCGCCGGGCTCGATCCGGAAGCCGCGGACCTTCAGCTGGAAGTCGGCGCGGCCGACGTACTCCAGGTTGCCGTCGGCGGCCCAGCGGACGATGTCGCCGGTGCGGTACATGCGCTCGCCCTCGGCGCCGTACGGGTCGGGCAGGAAGCGGTCCCGGGTGAGGTCCTCGCGGTGCAGGTAGCCGGTGCCGACGCCGTCCCCGGCGATGTACAGCTCGCCGGCGGCGCCGATCGGCACCAGGCGCAGCGCCTCGTCGAGGACCCGGACCCGGGTGTTGCCGATCGGCCGGCCGATGGTCGGCGCGCCGGGGCGGTCGTCCAGGCGGGCGGCGGTGGACCAGATGGTGGTCTCGGTGGGCCCGTACAGGTTGGTGACCTCGCTGCCGAGCGCGCGCATCCGCTCGGCGAGGGCGGCCGGCAGGGCCTCCCCGCCGACCAGCATCCGCAGGCCGCGCAGCGCCTGCGGGGCCTCGTCGCACAGGGCCTGCCAGAGGCTGGGGGTGGCCTGCATGATCGTGGTGCCGGTGCGGCCGACCAGGGCGCCCAGCCCGGCGGGGTCGGTGACGGTCGCGCGGTCGGCGAGGACCACGGTGGCGCCGCCGACCAGCGGCAGGTAGAGCTCCAGGGCGGCGATGTCGAAGGCGATCGTGGTGACGGAGGTCCAGACGTCCTCGGCGGCGAGCGGGAAGAGGTCGGCCATCGAGACCAGGAAGTTGGTCAGCGCGTGGCGGCTGATGACGACGCCCTTGGGGCGGCCGGTGGAGCCGGAGGTGTAGATGACGTAGGCCGGGTCGGCGGCGGTCGCGGCGGGGCCCTGCGGCGCGGCGGGCTCCGTCGCCAGCCTGGCGCGCACCTCCTCGTCGTCCAGCAGCAGCCGGTGGGCGGCGGTGGCGGGCAGCCGCCCGGCCGTCGCGCTGTCGGTGACCAGCGCCGAGGGGGCGGCGTGGTCGAGGATGTAGCCGATCCGGTCGGCCGGGTAGTCGGGGTCGAGCGGCACGTAGGCGGCGCCGGTGCGGGCCACCGCGAGCAGGGCGACGACGAGGTCGGCGGAGCGCGGCAGCGCCAGGGCGACGAGCCGGCCCGGGGCGGCGCCGTGGCGGCGCAGCTCGCCGGCCAGCCGCTCGGCCCGGTCGTCGAGTTCGGCGTAGCTGAGCACGGTGTCGCCGGCGATCAGGGCGGTCCGCGCGGGCTGGGCGGCGGCCCGGGCCCGGAACAGTGCGGAGACGTCGGCGTCGGGCACCGGCCGGTCGGTGGCGTTCCACTCGGTCAGCAGGGCGTGCCGCTCGGCCGGGTCCAGCACCTCGTAGCCGTCCGGGTCGGCGTCCGGCGCGGCGACGGCGGCGGCCAGCAGGCGCGGCAGCGCGTCGGTGAGCCGCCGGACGGTCGCCGGGTCGAACAGCTCGGTGCTGAAGGTCGCGGCCAGCCGCAGCCCGGAGCCGTCGGGTGCGCTGCGAAAGCGCAGCTGGAGGTCGAACGGGGATTGCTGGCGGGGAAGTTGGACCACCTGGGCGTCG
This sequence comes from Kitasatospora sp. NPDC059817, assembly GCF_042731835.1. Classification (NCBI taxonomy): domain Bacteria; kingdom Bacillati; phylum Actinomycetota; class Actinomycetes; order Kitasatosporales; family Streptomycetaceae; genus Kitasatospora; species Kitasatospora sp. NPDC059817. The sequence goes on from NZ_JBHWIR010000019.1 coordinate 41,883, forward strand.
AGCGGGCCGAAGCCGAGCCGGGCGGGCAGGTCCTCGGCGAGGTCGAAGGCCAACTGGGCCAGCGGGTGGCGGTTGAGCGCGCGCTCGGGCCGCAGCTCGCCGACCACGGTCTCGAACGGGACGCCGCCGTGGCGCCGGGCCGTGTCGGCGACCGCCGCGCAGTCGCCGACCAGCTCGCGGAAGGAGGCGCCGGGGCGGCGCAGGACCCGCAGCACCACCGGGTTGGCCAGCGGGCCGACCACGGCGGCGCGCCGGGCGTCGTCGCGGCCGGGCAGGCTGCCGACCAGCGGGACGTCGGCGCCGGCGCCGACGCGGCCGAGCAGCGCCACGACGGCGGCGTGCAGCACCGCCTCGACGCCTGCGCCGCAGTCGGCGGCCAGGTCGGCGAGGGCCGCCGCCAGCGGGCCGTCCAGCTCGCTGCGGTACTCGTCGGCGGCGTAGCGGGTGACGGCCGGGCGCGGCCGGTCGACGGGCAGGTCGAGCTGCGCCGGCGCGCCGTCCAAGGCCGCGCGCCAGTGGGCGAGTTCGGCCGCGGCATGCTCGGTGGGCCGCTCGGGGGCGCCGTTCAGCTCCCGGTCGGCGGCGGCCGCCGCGGCGTACTGCGGGGCGGGCTCGGACGCGCCGGGGGCGGCCGGGGCGGTGGCCGCCGCGTACGCCCGGGCCAGGTCGTCGACGATCACGGCGAGCGAGCGCTCGTCGGCCGCGATCTCGTGCACCGTCAGGACCAGCACGTGGGCGTCCGGACCGGTGGCGAGCAGCCGGGCCCGCAGCGGGGGCTCCCGGGTGAGGTCCAGGCCCTGGCCGGCCGCCCGGGTCAGCGCCTCGTCGAGCTCGTCGGGGGCGACCGGCTCGGGCCGCAGCCCGGCGAACGCCCCGCCGTCGGGGGCGGGTTCGGGGCGGCAGCGACCCTCGGCCTCGCGGTGCACGGTGCCCAGCAGCGGGTGCCGCCGGACCAGGGCGTCCAGCGCGGCGCGCAGCTGCTCCGGACCCAGGCCGCCGGCCAGCCGCAGCGCCACCGTGTGGGTGTGGCCGGCGGCGCCCTCCTGGAAGCGGTTCAGGAACCACAGGCGCTGCTGCGCCGGCGACAGGACACTGTCGTTGGTGATCGTCACGTTCGCTCTCCAGCCTGTTCAGGCGACGCGTCGCAGGACGCGGCCGCCGAACTGCATGTGGTCCGCGCGCCCGGTCTCCGGGTCGAGCAGGAAGCGGCCGAGGTGTTCCACCTCGGGCAGCCGCGGGTGCCGGGCGGCGAAGAAGCGCTCGCCTCGGCCGGTCAGGTCGTACTCCATCCCGTCGTCGTCGACCAGGACGGTGGCGCCGGGGTGTGCGCCGTCCGCCGTGTCGGCGCCGGGGCGGATCCGGTACACGGTCTCGCCGTTGGCCCACTGCCCGACGCGGTCCGACAGGTCCTGCGCGGCGCCGGCGGCGGGGCCCGGCGCGTAGCCGGCGACGTCCACGCCCTCGGCCCGGAGCTGGGCCAGCAGGTCCTGCCAGGCGCCGAGGCCGGCCGCGGAGTCGGCCTGGAGGGCGATCACGGTGCCGCGTTCCGGCTGGATCCGCAGGTGGCAGGTGGCGCCCGCGCCCACGCCGTCGAGGCCGAGCCAGCGGTCGGCGCCGTTGCCGTACCGGGCCCAGCCGTGGCCCCAACCGTCGGCCAGGCCGAACGGCAGGGTGTCGAAGGGCGGTTCGGCCAGCTCCCGGACGGCCTCCTGGTCGAGCAGGGCGGCGTGCGAGGCGTCGCGGTCGTCCAGGTGGAGCCGGGCGAACGCGACCAGGTCGGTGACGGTACCGGCGATCGCGGCGGCGGGGGCGAGGTCGCGGGGGATCTCGTCGGCCGCCAGGAAGGCCGGCTCGATGTCCAGCGGCCGGAGCAGGAAGTCCGTCACGGCGTTGCGCCAACTCACCCCGGCGGCGGCCTCGATGACCTTTCCGGCCAGCGCGAACCCGGCGTTGGAGTACGAGAACGCGGTGCCGGGGGCGAACAGCGGGCCGGCCGCGACGGCGGCCCGCAGCCCGCCGTCGCCGGGGCCGTCGCAGACCAGCCCGGAGGAGTGGCTGAGCAGGTGGCGGGTCGTCAGCCTCAGCTCGGCGAAGGGTGGTTCGTTCAGGTACTCGCCGACCGGCAGGTCCAGGTCGAGGTCGCCGTCGAAGGCCAGCTGCATGGCCAGCGTCGCGGTGAAGAGCTTGGTGAGCGAGGCGAACGGCGCGGCGGGCGCCGGCCCGGGCTCCGCACCCGCCTCGGCGACGTGGAGTTCGCCGGCGTCGTAGAACGCGCACCGGAGGGAGCGCACACCGTGTTCGCGCGCGAGCCGTCCGGCCTTTTCACGCCATGACTGTGAATTCACTAAAACCCACCCACCGCATTCACCGGAATCCGAAAAAGGCGCAGCACAACAGCCCCGTTCGGCCGTGTTCCGTCCACGGCTCGTCGGTACGGGGATTACGCAAAAGGGGAATTCGCTCTGGTGAATGCAGGCTAACACCGGGCGGCGGGGCCGGTCAGGGTCGTTAAGCGGCAGCCGAATGACCCTGGTTGCCGCACTGCGAAACGCCGTTCGACCTGCCCGGAAACCCGAAAACGGGGCGGGTGGGGGCGGGGGGGGGGCCCCACAGCGCGGGGGGGGGGGGAAGGTTTTGGAGTTTTAAAAACATAATCGCGCGACGACAAAGTAAGGT
>NZ_JBHWIR010000019.1:44568-50267 GCF_042731835.1 Kitasatospora sp. NPDC059817
GGTCCGCGGTCGCGGACCCCATCGGCGGGTCGGTGTGGCAATGGTGGGGGCGGAGCTACTCGCGCAGTCCGATGGCCTCCACCGGGCGGGCGCGCAGGGCGAGCTTGGTCGGCACCAGAACGGCCGCCGCGGCCAGGGCCGAGGTCGCCGCCACGATCGCCAGGTAGAGCAGCGGCGGAATGTGCGGAACCAGGGACCCGGTCAGGCCCATGCTCACCGTCATCAACGGCACGATGGGCACCAGGCTGCCGACCACCACCGCGATCAGGATCAGCATCAGCGTCTCGGTGCGCATCATCCGCATGACCTGTTCGGGGGTCGCGCCCACCAGCCGCAGCAGCGCGAACTCCCGTGCTCTGGACAGCGTGGTCATCACCAGGGTGTTGGCGACGGCCACCGCGATGTACCCGAAGACCAGGACCAGCGGCAGCGCGCTGCCGAATAGGTTGGCCGTGCCGGCCTTCTCCTGGGCGGCGGACAGGCCGCCCTTGTCCTGGACGTGCACCCCGGGGTAGCGGTCGTTGAGCCCGGTGAGCTCCCCGATCACCTTCTTCTTGTCGGCGCCGTCCTTGGCCCGCACCAGCACCGAGTCGTACATCCGGCGCGAACTGTGCTGGAGCACGGTGTCGTAGGACAGGGTGATGTCGCCGAAGCCCAGGCCGCGCTTGTACACGGCGATCACCTTCGGCTCCAGCGTCTGCCCGTCGGGCATGTGCACCTTGATCTGGCCGCCGACGCCCGCGCCGAGCGTGGCCGAAGCCCCGCTGCTGATCGCCACCGTGTCCGTGGACAGGTTGTCCAGGGAGCCCTCGGAGACGTCCAGGTCGACGACTCGGCTCAGGTTGCCCGGGGTCAGCCCCTGCGCCTTGTAGTCGAAGATCTCCGGCGAGCCGAGCATCTTCGTCGAGGCGAACAGGTCGACCCGCACCGTCCCGGCCGCGGCGTCCACCCCGTCCAGGCCGGCGATGAACTTCGGCGCGGTGACCGGCAGGCCGCCGGAATCGCTGGTCACCGTGTAGTCGGCGACGACGCCCGCCTGGGCCTGCGCCTCGGCCGCACCCGACGTGGTGGTCGGGATGAACAGCTGCACCGAGGCGAAGCCGATCGCCAGGATCAGCGGGCCGATGCCGGCCGCCAGCCGCCGGGCGTTGGCCCGGGTGTTGGCCACGGCCAGGAACCCGAGGGTCCCGAACCGCCGCTGGAACGGCGCGGCCATCAGCCTGGTCGCCTTCGCCACCACCGGCGGGGCCAGCATGAGGATCGCGATCACCATGATCAGACCGCCGCTGCCGGCCGCGGCCACCGCGAAGATGCTGCCGAAGAACAGCGGCAGCAGCGACGCGCAGAAGCCGAGGACGAACAGCAGGATCCCGATGGCCACCCGGGCGCCGCCGATGCCCGGCTGCTCGGTCTGGGCCTCGCTGAGCGCCTCCACCGGCCGGATCGACACCACCCGGCGGGCCACCGCGAACGCCGCCACCTGCGCGGCGATCACGCCGATGCCGACCGCGGCGATCGCCGGGATCGGGCCGTAGGAGAACTCGAAGTCGTCCGGCAGGATGCCGATCGCCCCGAGCGCCCCGCGCAGCACCCCGGCGGCCAGCATGCCGGGGAAGCAGCCCAGGATCGAGGCCACCAGCGAGATCACCAGGGCCTCGCCCGAGATCATCTTGTGGATCTGCTTGGGCGTCGCGCCGACCGCGCGCAGCAGCGCCAGCTCGCGCCGGCGCTGGTGCACGCTGAGCGCCAGGGTGCTGCCCACCACCATCATGGTGATCAGCACGACGGTGCCGCCGAGCGAGCCCGCCAGCTCCTTCAGGCTGCCCCGGGCCGAGGCGACGTCCGGGTTCTCGACGCTGCTGCGCCCGTCACCGGTGTAGACGTCGATCGCGGAGCCCTTGAGCGCCTTGTCGATCCGGTCGCCGAGCTTGCCGGCGTTGGTGTCCTTGGGCGCCAGCACGCCGATGGCGCTGACCTGGTCGGTGCGGCCGAACAGGGTGCGCGCCTCGTCGTCGGAGAAGAACACCGGCGGGGTGCGCAGCGCCCCGCCGCCGCCCTTGTAGGTGACGATGCCGACGATCTTGTACGAGCTGGCGTCCCGGGTGGAGGCGATCTTGACGCTGTCGCCCACCTTCACCTTGCGGTGGTCGGCGACGGACTTCTCCAGCACCACCTCGCCGGCGCGCTTCGGCTCGTCGCCGTTGCGGTCGTACGGGCCGAGCGCGGCCGCGCCCCAGTTGGTGCCGTTGGACGTCCGGTCGTCGGCGCCCTTGACCAACTCCTCGCCGTCGTTGGAGACGACCTGCGCGGGGAAGGTGAGCACCGGGACGGCCTTGTCGACGCCCTCGGTCCTGGCGACCTTGTCGACCAGGTCGATCGGGACGCCGACGGCGTCCTTGAGGTCCTTGGACTTGCTCTTCTTGGCCTCGTGGACCGTGAAGTGCTTCTGACCGCCGACCACGACCGCAGCGCCGGAGTAGCGCTGGACCGGCACCCCGTTGCCGATGCCGGACTGGAGGATGATTCCGAAGGCCGTGACGAGCACGGACGCGCCGAACAGGGCGACGAACGCCCCGACGAACCCGGCCTTACGCTCCTTGACGGTCTGTACGACGAGCCTGAACACGTCTCACCACTCCCCCAGCCGGGTCATGCGCTCGGCCACCCGGTCCGGAGTGGGGTGCGTCATCTCCTCCGCGTAGCTCCCGTCCGCGAGGAACACCACGCGGTGCGCGTAGGAGGCGGCGATCGGGTCGTGGGTCACCATGATCACCGTCTGTCCGAGGCTGTCCACGACCTCGCGCAGCAGCGTCAGCACCTGCTTGGCGGTGCGGGTGTCCAGCGCGCCGGTCGGCTCGTCCGCGAAGACCACCTCGGGCCGCGCCGCCAGCGCCCGGGCGATGGCCACCCGCTGCTGCTGGCCGCCGGACAGCTCCGAGGGCCGGTGGCTCATCCGGTCGGCGAGACCCACCTGCGTCACGACCTGCTGCAACCACTGGTGGTCCGGCTGGCGGCCGGCCAGCATCAGCGGCAGGGTGATGTTGTCCGCGACGGTCAACGCCGCCATCAGGTTGTACGCCTGGAAGATGAAGCCGACCCGCTCCCGGCGCATGATGGTCAGATCGACCTCGCTCAGCTGCGCCAGCTCGGTACCGCCGAGCACCACCGAGCCGGCGTCCGGGCGGTCCAGCCCGGCGGCGCAGTGCAGGAAGGTGCTCTTGCCCGCCCCGGACGGACCCATCACCGCGGTGAAGGTGCCCCGGGCGAAGGCGAGGGACAGATCGCGCAGCGCGTGCACGGCCCCGGCGCCCTTGCCGTACGTCTTCCGGACCCCGTCGAGGCGGACGACCCAGTGGGCGTCCAGAGCGGCACTGCCGTCCGGCCGCGGCGGCGCCGCGTACTCCTCCTCCGCGGCCGCGCTCTGGAACTCCTCCGTCCGCGCTCCGCGTCCCTTTCTGCTCACTTCCGGCCTCCACCACTCGCACGCACTACTTGACGTTCACGAAGGTAAGTCCTGGAGCAGGTGCGGAACCAGGGCACGAACTGGAGAGTCGATGGTGCAGAAAAGTGCCACCCACCGCCGCATTTGGGACGGTGGTAGGGTGATCGGGATGACGACTCGGAGGGTTTTAGGAGCCGTGCGCGCCCCCAGCATTGCCGAGTTGCGACGCTTACAACCCGAGCAGTGGGTCCGCCAGACGGTGATCCGTTTCCCTCCGGCCGCGGGCTACGTCCTGCTCTGCCTGATGACCGGACTCGCCGGGCTGCTGCTGTTCTACCTGATCGCCATCATCTTCGCGCTCTGCCTGGTCGGAACGGGCTTCCTGCTGCTGCCCAGGACACTGCGGGTGCTGCGCAGGTACGCGGAGGTCCACCGCCGGTGGGTCGGCCGGCTGCTGGAGACCGAGGTCCGCACGCCCTACCGCGACCTGGAGCCCGGCCGCACCGGCCCCCGCAAGCCCTCCCTGCGCGACCCGGCCGTCCGCAAGGACCTGGTCTGGGTGATCACCCACGGCGTCGTCGGCTCGGCCCTGTGCATCTTCGCCCTGAGCATCTGCGGCAACGCCTTCAACTGGCTGTCCGCACCGGTGTGGTGGAAGCTCGCGTCGGGCGAGCGCAACTCGATCATCCTGATGAACGTCGACTCGTGGCTGAAGTCCTTCGTCGCGGTGTTCATCGGCGTCGGCTACGCCGTGGTGGCGATGGCCGCGATGCGCGGGCTGGCCCTCGTGCACGCCCGGATGTCCCGCCGGCTGCTGACCGCCCGCCCCCGGGTCGCGCTCGCGCAGCGGGTCCGCGAACTCTCGGTGACCCGCGCCGAGGCGCTCGACGCGCACGACGCCGAACTGCGCCGGATCGAACGCGATCTGCACGACGGGGCGCAGGCCGGCATCGTCGCCGTCTCGCTGCGGCTCGGCATGATCAAGCGCGCGCTCGGCCAACGGCCCGAGCAGGTCCCGGAGATGGTGGACGCGGCCCAGAACCTCGCCGAGCAGGCGCTGGAGTCGCTGCGCCACCTCGTCCGCGGCATCTACCCGCCGGTGCTCGCCGACCGCGGGCTGACCGACGCCGTCCGGGCGCTCACCGCGCTGTGCGGGGTCCCGACCCGGATAGACATCGACGAGTCGGCCGGCGCGGCGCCCCGCGCGCCCGCCGCCGCCGAGGCCGCGGCCTACTTCGTGATCTCCGAGGCGCTCACCAACATCACGAAGCACAGCGGGGCGCGCAGCGCGCTGGTGTGGCTGCGGATCGCGTCGGACGCCATCTCGATCAGGGTCGAGGACGACGGCAAGGGCGGCGCCACCGAGGGCACGGGGAGCGGCATCCTCGGACTCCGGCGCCGGGTCGCCGCCTTCGACGGGACCACCGATCTGTTCAGCCCGCCCGGGGGCCCGACCGTACTGAAGGTGGAGATTCCATGCGGATCCTGATCGCCGAAGACAACGCCCTGCTCCGTGAGGGGCTGGTCCTGCTGCTGAACAGCGAGGGGCACGAGGTGTGCGTCACCGTGGACAACGGGGACGACCTGCTGCCCGCGCTGCTCGAACACCGCCCGGACGTCGCCGTGGTGGACGTCCGGCTGCCGCCGACGTTCCGCGACGAGGGCCTGCGGGCCGTCGTCGAGGCCCGCAAGCAACTGCCCAACCTGCCCGTCCTGGTGCTCTCGCAGTACGTCGAACGGGCGTACGCGACGGAGCTGCTGGCGCAGAGCGCCTCCGGGGTCGGCTACCTGCTGAAGGACCGGGTGGGGCGCGCCGAGGAGTTCCTGCTCGCGCTGGAGCGGGTCGCCGACGGCGGCACCGCGATGGACCCGGAGGTCATTTCGCAGCTGATGGTCCGCCGGGCCGGTGACGACCCGCTGTCCTCGCTGACCCAGCGCGAGCGCGAGGTCCTGGCACTGATGGCGGAGGGGCGCAACAACGGCACCATCGCCGAGATGCTGTTCATCGCGGAGAGTTCGGTGAACAAGCACATCGGCAACATCTTCGCCAAGCTGAACATGCCCACGCCGGACAGCGGCCACCGCCGGGTGCTCGCCGTGCTCACCTACCTGCGGGCCTGAACGCCCGAAGCAGGACACGCGGAGAGGGGGGGGGGCGGGGGGGGGGCGCCCCCCCCCCCCCCCCCCCCCAAAACCCCCCCCCCCCGCCCCCCGGGGGTGGGGGGGGGGGGGGGAGGGCCGGGCCCCCGGGGGGGCG
>NZ_JBHWIR010000019.1:50277-62566 GCF_042731835.1 Kitasatospora sp. NPDC059817
GCGGGCCGCCCCCCCCCCCCCCCGGCCGGGGGGGGGGGGGGCGGGGGGGGCGCGCCCCCCCCCCTCTCCGCATCCCCCTCCTCAACTCCCGGACGGGTGCTCCCGGTTGTCGGGCAGGGCGGGGAAGGCGCGGACCGCGGGGGTGACGGTCACGCCGAGTGCGATCAGCAGGAACGCCGCCGCACAGCTCAGGACGGTGGGCACGGCGTGCACCGTCTCCAGCAGCAGCCCGCACAGCAGCGGGCCGAGCGCCGCGCCGGCGCCCATCGAGACCCCGATCAGGCCGGCCAGCCGGCCGCGCATCTCATCGGGGGTGACCATCATCTGATGACCCGCCACCAGGGCGGTGGCGGTGGGTGCGAGGAACGCGGCCGCGCCCAGCACCAGCCCGGACGGCCAGCCGGTCGGCACCACCGCGAGCAGCGGCACCAGCACGGCGGTGGCCCAGGTCAGCACCATGAGCGCCGTGAACGGCGAGAGCGAGCGGCGCAGCCGCCCGGCCGCCAGCGCACCCGACACGCCGCCCGCGCCGACCAGGGCGCCGATGGCGCCGATCTCGGCACCGGACCGCCCGTCCTGCTGGGCCATCACCACCACGGCGATCAGCAGGCCGCTGAACACCAGGTTGAAGGCGGTGCCGAACAGCACAGTGGCCCGCACCGCCGGGTTGCCGCGCAGCCAGCGCAGCCCCGACGCCATCGCCTGCAACGTCCCCTCGGGCCGGTCCGCACCCTCACCCTCGCCCTCGCCCTCGCCCTCGGGCGACGACACCGGTGCGGGCGGCGGCGCCGGCAGCCGCAGGAACAGCAGCGTGACGAAGGCGATCGCCGAGGTCACCGCCTGGGCGACGAACGGCAGCAACCGCTGGACGCCGTACAGGAATCCGCCGATCCCCGGGCCCACGATGGTCGCGAGGTAGTAGCGGGCGGTGTTGCGGGTCACGGCGTCGGCGAGTTGCGAGGACGGCACGACGCTCGGCAGCAGCGCCTGGTCGGCGGTGCCGAACAGCGAGGTGCACACCCCTTCGACCACCGCCACCACCACGATGGCCGCCAGCGGCGCGTGCCCGATCGCCACCAGCAGCGCGAGCACGCCCAGCGCCGCGGCCCGCCCGAACTCCGAGACCAGCATCAGCGTCTTGCGGCTGACCCGGTCGGCCAGCGCCCCCGAGGGCAGCGCCGCGAGCGCCCGCGACCCGGCGATCGCGAACTCGGCCAGCGAGGCCTCGAAGGCGGAGCCGCCGAGCCCGAGCACCAGCAGCGGGTACGCGATCAGCGTGCCCTGCGCCCCCAGCTGGGAGACCATGTTCGCGGTCCACAGCACGTTGTACTCGCGGTTGCGGGACAGCGGCGGCGGGCCCGGCTCCGCGGCCACGGCGGCATCGGCCGTCGTACTGCCCGAGGTCACTGCGGCGGGGTCGGCAGCGCCACCGCGGGCGCCGACGTCCGCTCCACCGGGCGGAGTTCGGACCACGCGTGCGCCCCGGCCATGCTGACGAACAGGTCACGCGGCGGCACGAAGGGGGCCCGCCCGTGCGCCACGCTGATGTTGTCCACGATCAGGACCTCACCGGTGTGCACGTTGACGTCGATCTGCTGCGCCCGGTACGCGGCCTGGAGCTGCCGGACGACCTCGTCCGGGATCTCGCTGCCGTCCGCGTAGAAGGTGTTGGTGGGCATCCCCCACGGGCCGTACTCCTCCAGCAGGAAGTCGGCGACGTCCTCGCGCAGGGTGCGGGCGTGGAAGAAGGTCAGGTGGTTGAACCAGGAGCGGACGCCGGTCTCCGGGTGGGTGGCGACGGCCCAGCGGAGCTGACGCGTCCGCAGGTGGTTGCGCTCCAGCCACTCCAGCTCGATGCTGTTGGCGTCGCAGTAGGCCTTGACCTCGTCCGGGTCGCTGGTGCCGAACGCCTCCTGCCAGGAAAGGCCCAGGCCGGGGCGGAAGTTGCGGACGAGCAGGTAGCCCTCGCGCTCGAACCGCTCGGCGGTCTCCCGGGGCAGCCCGGCGTGCAGGGCGCGGCAGTCGGCCAGCAGGCTGGCGCCGCCGTCCGGCGACTCCTGGCGGCAGAAGAAGAACAGGTAGCGCGGGACGTTCAGGTTGTACGACTGCTCGGTGTGGAGGAAGATCTCCTCGGTCGCCGGGTGGTCGGTGGCCGTGAACACCCCGGGGTGCAGCTCGGTGCGCGGCGAGGAGCGCTCGGTGTAGTCGAGCGGCCGGCCGACGACGGCGTTGACGAAGGTGTCCAGCTCCGGCCACTCCTGCCAGTCGAAGCCGCTGAGCACGACCGCGCCGTGCTCGGTGATCCGCCGGCGGATGAACTCCCCCTGCTCCTTGCCGAGGTCGACCAGCCGGTTCCCCGCGGTCTCGGCGGTGATCCCGAGGACCAGTCCGTCGTGCCGCGCTTCGGTCGAGATGCTGATGGCGGTTGTCACGGAGTGACTCCCTTCTGCGGGCTGCGGGCGCGAAGCCGCTCGGCAGCGGTGTCGAGGGTCTGGAGTGGACGGTTGAAGGCGATCCGGACGTAGCGCTCGCCATCGGCCGGATCGACGAAGAACGAGGTGCCCGGCGCCACCAGCACACCGGTCTCGGCGAGCAGCGTGCGGATGAAGCGCGGACTGGGCTCGTCGGTCAGCCCGTCGATCCGGGCCAGCACGTAGCAGCCGCCGGCCGGGGGCGTGAAGTCGAAGCCGGCGTCCCGCAGCAGGGCCACCGTCCGGTCGCGCCGCTCGCGCATCCCCGCCGCGTGGTCCCAGCGCTCCGGCAGCAGCAGGTCCGCGTTGGCGGCGGCGTGCTGGAGCGCGGCCGCCGCGCCGCCGGTGGTGGCCACGTGCACCTTGCGCAGCAGGGCGGTGAGCTCCGGCGCCGCGCGCAGGAAGCCGAGCCGCCAGCCGCTGATCGCATGGCTCTTGGAGAGGCTGCCGACCACCACGGACCGGTCGGCCAGGCCCTCGATCTCGGCGACCGAGCGGTAGCCGGCCGACTCGTAGACGTACCCGGCGTACACCTCGTCCGAGATCACCACGGTGCCCCAGCGCCGGCACAGCTCGGCGAGCAGGTCGAGGGTGCCGCGCTCCAGGACGACGCCGGTCGGGTTGGCCGGGCTGTTCACGATGACGGCGCGGGTGCGCGGTCCGAAGGCCGCGGCCAGCTCGTCCGGGTCGACGCTCCAGTCGGGCTCCCGCAGCCGGACCGGGCGCGGGCGGGCGCCGGTGAGGGCGATGGCGCTGAGGAAGTTCTCGTAGAAGGGCTCGAACACGATCACCTCGTCGCCGGGGTCGACGAACGAGAGCAGGGCGACGGCCAGCCCCTCGCTGCCGCCGACGGTGACGGTGATCTCGGAGCCCGGGTCGGGGGCGCCGGGCAGGGCCGCGGCGATCCGCTCGCGCAGCAGCGCCAGCCCGGCCGGGTCCTGGTACTGGTGGACGCCGGCCCGCAGCGCGGCCACCGCCGCCTCGACCAGCCCGGGCGGCGTGTCGGGGTAGGCCGGGGTGCCGACCGCGAGGTCGACGGTGTCCGGCGGCAGCCCCTCCAGCAGCAGCGCGGCCAGCCCCCCGCCGGGCAGTCCGGCGACCCGCTCGGCGCCCAGGGCGCGGCGGGCCGGGGTGTCATGGTGCGTGGTGGCGCTCATCGGCTCACTCCCGCGGCGTCGGTCCGCAGCCGCTGTTCGGTCTGGAGCGGCGCTTCGCCCTGGAGCCGCTGTTCGGCCAGGTCGAAGGCGCCGCGCGGGATCTCGGGCAGCCAGGACGGGCGGCCCGCCTCGTACGCCTCGATGTCCCCGGTCCTGAGCAGGGTCTCCGCGATCACGTCCTGCCCTTCGAGCAGCCGGGCCCGGGCCCGCGCGTCGACCGTGAACGGGTGCTCGCCGCCCGGCCGGCGCAGCAGGCCGGCCCGCAGGTCCACGGTGAGCCGCAGGCCCTCGGCGGACTCCGCGAGGTCCATCAGCTCCTCGACCACGGGCGTCGGCAGGTCGACCGGGACGAGCCCGTTGTTGAGGGCGTTGCGGCGGAAGATGTCGCCGAAGCCGGTGGCGACGACGGCGCGGAACCCCCAGTCGCGCAGCGCCCAGACGGCGTGCTCGCGGGAGCTGCCGATGCCGAAGTCCCGGCCGGCCAGCAGGACCGTCGCGCCCGCGTGGCGCGGCTGCTCCAGGACGAAGCCGTCCTCGGCGCGCCAGCGGGCGAACAGCGCGTCCTCGTAGCCGCTCTTGGTGACCCGCTTGCAGAACTCCGCGGGCAGGATCTGGTCGGTGTCGACGTCGTCGCGGCGCAGGGCGACCGCGCGACCGTGGTGTTCGACGAAGGGTTCCATACTCAGCTGTCCTCTCTCCGGCCGGGCCGGCGCTGTCAGGCCAGGTCGGCCGGGGCCGCGAGCCGCCCGGCCACCGCCGTCGCGGCGGCGACCGCGGGCGACACCAGGTGGGTGCGGGCCCGCGCCCCTTGGCGGCCTTCGAAGTTACGGTTCGAGGTGGAGGCGCAGCGCTCGACACCCTCAAGACGGTCGGTGTTCATCCCCAGGCACATCGAGCAGCCGGGCAGCCGCCACTCGGCGCCGGCGGCCGCGAAGACCTCGTGCAGCCCCTCCGCCTCGGCCTCGGCCCGCACCTGCATCGAGCCGGGGACGACCAGCATCCGGGTGCCGGCGGCGACGGTGCGCCCGCGCAGCACCCCGGCCGCGGAGCGCAGGTCCTCGATCCGGCCGTTGGTGCAGGAGCCGACGAAGACGACGTCGATCGCGAGGTCCCGCATCGAGGTTCCGGGCCGCAGGCCCATGTAGGCCAGCGCCTTCTGCGCGGAGGCGCGTTCGAGCGGGTCGGCGAAGGTCTGCGGGTCGGGCACGGCGGCGGCGAGCGGCACGGTCTGGGCGGGGTTGGTGCCCCAGGTGACGAGCGGGGTGAGCCCGCCCACGTCGAGCACGACCGTCCGGTCGAACACGGCGCCGGGGTCGGTGGCCAGGGTCGACCAGTCGGCGACGGCGGCGTCCCAGTCCGCCCCGGCGGGGGCGTGCGGACGGCCGCGCAGGTACTCCAGGGTGGTCTCGTCGGGTGCGACGATCCCGGCCCGGGCGCCGGCCTCGATGCTCATGTTGCAGAGCGTCATCCGGGCCTCCATGGAGAGCCCGCGCACCGCGTCGCCCCGGTACTCGATGAGGTGGCCCTGCGCCCCGTTGGCCCCGATCCGGGCGATCAGCGCGAGGATCATCTCCTTCGCCCCGACCTCCGGGGGGAGTTGGCCGGTGAACTCGACGGCCAGGGTGCGCGGCCGGCCGATCTCCAGGCACTGGGTGGCCAGGACGTGCTCCACGTCGCTGGTGCCGATGCCGAAGGCGAGCGCGCCGAACGCGCCGTGCGTGGCGGTGTGGCTGTCCCCGCAGACGATCGTCATGCCGGGCTGCACCAGGCCGAGTTCGGGCCCGACGACGTGCACGATCCCCTGCCGCCGGTGGCCGACCGAGTAGAGCTCGACGCCCTGTTCGGCGCAGTTGCGGCGCAGCGTGTCCAGTTGGACCAGGCTGACCGGGTCGAGCACCGCGGTCGCCGTGGTGGCGACGTTGTGGTCCTCCAGCGCCAGGGTCAGCCCCGGCCGCCGGACGCTGCGGCCGGCCAGCCGCAGCCCGTCGAAGGCCTGCGGGGAGGTGGCCTCGTGGGTGAGGTGGAGGTCGATGTAGAGGAGGTCCGGTCCGCCGGGCCGGGACGCCACGACGTGGCGCTCCCACAGCTTCTCCGCGAGTGTCCGTGCTGGGCCCATCGTCGTCCCTCTCTCCCCTGCGCTGTCCGTGCACTACGGCCTTGGGGCGGAACCCCGGCCACCGCATGCCGTCCCGGCCGTACGGACCTCAGCCTCCATGGCGCCACCCGCCGCCCACCACGTCTTTAAGCCGGTGCGAAAACGCCCAGCACAGGCGATCACGTGCACGAAGAAAGGTGCAGAGAACTGCACCTCGGATCGGAAGTAAGCCCCCATGAAATCGGCGGCGCCCGGGTTCAGGATGGAGTCATCGAAGGCGGAACCAACGCCGGGACGACGGGCAGAAGATCATCGGATCCCACGGGACCCAGGGAGGAAGCATGTACCCGATGCGCAGGAGCCACGGGGCCGAACCCGGACACCGGCGGAGCAGGACGGTCGTGCTGACCCTGGCCGCCGTCCTCCTGGTCGGCGCCGGAACGTCCGCCTGCCAGGTCAGTACCAAGGCCGCCGACCGGATCGAGCTGTGCGCGAAGATCTTCGGCAAGACCTTCACCGATCCGTTCCCGGACAACGTGGAGGAGGCCCGCAAGAAGATGCGGGCACGGGCCGACGAGCTCGACGGGCTGGCCAAGCAGGCCGGGGACGACAAGCTCCGCAATGCGATCCAGTCGACCGCCGACAAGATGCGCAACGCCGACATCCGCGAGAAGGGTGCGGTGCGCACCGTGGTCGGATACATCGGTGAGCAGAACGACCGCATCAAGGAACTGCGCCAGACCTGCCTCGACCACCACGACTACCCGTGATGACTGGGCTTCCGAACCAGCGTCACCGTTGAGGCTCCCAGCGAGCGCACGGTGACCACAGACCGGAATCGGTGAACAGGGCACTAACAGTTCCCCCACCGATTCCCTTGGCCGGGCCCCTCGTTGGGTCCCCCGTCTTCCGGGGGGCCCGGCCGTAAATCTCCCCGTACCAATACAAGCCAGGAGCAGTCATGCCCGATTCGAGCGGCTGGAAGCCCACTAAGGAACGCCCGATGTGGCCCTGGGTCGTCCTCGCGGTGGTCGCCGTTGGCGTTCTGATCAACGTGCTTATCACGATCTGACGAGCAGATCGAATCCGCGCCTGAGGAACTTCCGCGCTCTTGGCAGGTAGGCCGAGAGCGCGGACCCACGTCCGGCGCGACTCCGGCCCCACAGACCCCTCTCACCCCACCCGCCCCACGGGTCACACGACCCGTCAGGGGGCGGCCGAACCGAGTCGAGTCCGCTATCCGGATCAGGTGCAGAGAACTGCACCTTCGAACTGGCGAAGACTCGACTGTCACCCCCCTAAAGCGCCACGTAGCGTAGTCGGTACGGGAACGGGCATGGCCATGTCGAACTTGCGGTCACGCACGATCGACCATCCACCTCACCGTGGATCCCGGCTCCCGACCCGCCTACATCAACGGCATTCATGGGGGACTCGTGCCACGTCTGCACTTCACGTCGGCAAGCCTGTTGAGAACGCGTATCATGCCGACCCCGGACTGGGTCAGCGAATCACTCTTCGCCCTGGACCTGCTCTCTTCCCGGCACCGCCAGGCGAAACGCCGGCTCCGATGGCATAAAACCCGTCCCGTCGGACCGGCCCGCCGGCTGGGTCCCACCCACCGGCTCGGCTCCACCCAGCGGCTCGTCGAACTCGCCCGGACCATCCGCCCGTTCCCCGACATGGACACCATGGTCCGGCGCGCCCGGCACTCCGGGAACGGCGCCGACCTGCGCCTGCTCCGGGACCTGGAGTCCTTCTACCGCATCATGGTCGCCCCGCACTGGGACGTGATCTCCCTCACCGTTCAGAGCGACCGGAAGAAGCGGCTGGAAATCCTCCAGGACTGCGGCGCCCGCAGCCTGCTGAGCACTCTTCACCCGACCGTCCGGCTCTCCACCTGCTCGCTGGAGATACCCGGACAGAACGAGGACGTGCAACTGGAGGAGGTCGGGCTGACCATTGCGCCGTCCTACTTCCTGGCACCCGATTCCCCGGTCCTGGTGGACGACCACACCATTGCCGACGGACCGACGCTCTTCTACCCCATTCTCCCCGACGGACCGAACTGTGCGACCGAGGGCGTGATCGAAGCGGCAGCGATGCCGGCCTGAGACCGATGACCTCCGATCGCGACAGCATCGGAACTTCAAGGGGGAAAACAGCAATGCGACGCATATTCTTCAGTCCGGCGAGCCTGGCCAAAGTATCGTCGGCCGCCCATCTGGATCCGATGAGAGAGGCGCTGTGCGCCCTCGAAACCTTCGCGACGGGCGGCGGAGGCCCCGTCTTCCATTCCTGGCGACGCCGGGTCGCGGGTGAACGGGACGGCCGGGCGCTGGCCGAACTCGCCCGCACCGTCCGCCCTTTCCCGGATCTCTACCGAATTCTCGAAAATTCCTCCACGGCCGGATCCGGGAACGAATTCCGACCGCGGGTCCTGCGCGATCTGGAGACATTCCACCGGATCGCCGTGGAGCCGTACTGGAACCAGGTGTCGACCCTGCTCGAAGTCGACCGGAACGCCCGGGCCCAGATCATGATGAGCGGCGGCGTCGACCAGTTGCTCAGCACCCTGCACCCGGCGATCCGCTGGCGCCCCCCGGTGCTGGAGGTCCCCGGGACGGGGCACGACATCAAACTGGAGTCGACCGGCCTGGAGATAGCGCCGTCGCTGTTCCTGTTCTCCCGGTCTCCGATCCTGGTCGAACAGCAGGGCGACCGGCCCCTGCTGCTGCTCTACCCGATCCCCGTCCCGCGCGACCGGGAGAACCTGTGGGACCCGGCGCCCGACGGCGACCAGGCCCTGGGCGCCCTGCTGGGGCGCACCCGGGCGGCCGTCCTCCAGGTGCTGACGACCACCTGCACCACCACCGAGGTCGGCGAGCTGGTGGGCATCTCCACCGCCGCCGCGAGCCAGCACACCGCCGTCCTGCGGGCGGCCGGCCTTATCACCACCCTGCGCTCGCTCAACAAAGTGCACCACACCCTGACCCCCCTGGGCGGGGCGCTTCTTCGTGGGGATCCACTCGTCTGACAATTCGCCCTATACCGACGATTCCCGAAGTAACGAACCCGCAACACGCCCCGAGGAGCGATCTGGATCCGACACGGATGGTCTAGGAAAGTGCACCATACATACGGATGCGGGCAGCATGGCCTAAACCCATTACGAGCGAGTAGGTTCTGGGCATGCACGCACGATGCCTTGTCGCCGCACGCATCATTTACGGAAGCCTGGGAGCGGATTCATGATGGGAGGTGGACCAGCTGAGCGGGAAGCCGCCCCAGACTGTGCCGTCACGCTGGAAAACGTGTCGAAAATCCACCCGGGCACGAACGGTCCCACAGCGGTCCTGCGCGAGTTCTCACTCGGCGTACGAAAAGGCCGCTTCTGTGCCGTCATGGGAGACGAACGCGCCAGCACCACAGCACTCCTGGAGTGCATGGCCGGCGTCACCACCCCGTCCACCGGAACGGTCCACTGGGCCGACGGTGGACGGGGTTCCGTCGGTGCACTCTGGGGCCAACACGAGCCCGTCCACCCGAATGTGACGGTTCGTGAATTCGTCGACCCGGGCGTTTCCGCACTCGGCCGCCGCCAGGCCTGGCAGATCAGCCGGGTCACCCGACTGTGGCTCTGGCGGCGGCCGCTCCGGAGACTGGGCCGGGTCCAGCAGCACAACGCCATGCTGGCCCGGCTGCTGGCCGGCTCCCCCCGCCTGCTGCTGGTCGACACCCCCGGCCACGACGACTCGCCCGAACTCGCCCGCGCCATCGGCGCCTCACTCCGCCGCGCGGTCCGCGCCCTCGACCTCACGGCGGTCCTCGTCACCACCGACCCGGAAGCCGCCGCGTGCGCGGACAGCGTCGTCTTCCTCCACCACGGCCGCCTCGCCGACGCCCTCGGCCCCTCCACCCCCGCCGAGATCGCCGACTGCCTCCAGCACCTCCGAAGAGGCTCGACCACCTGATCCGCCCGCCTTCCCCGGCGCCCCTCTCCCAGGGCGCCCCCGGCGCCCCTTCCCCGGCGCCCCTCGCCCTCCCCGGCGCCCCCCGGTCAAGCGGTGCACAGCGCTTCCCCAGTCGCGGCTCCCGCGCCCCGTACGCCCTCCCGCGCACCGCGCCGGCGCATCCCGGACCGCCGCCCGCCGCACCCGCCGCCGCCGCCGCCGCGGGGCAGTGCGGCGGCAACGTCGCCGACTCCACCACCTCCGGCACGTGGGAGCTGCGCGACCCCGACGGGCCGAACCCCGCGAAGATCGGCGTGGTGACCTTCTGCACCACCGCCTCCCCCGGCGTCACCGGCGACGGCGTGGCCGCCATCCACCACTGCGTCGGCCAGCCCGTCTGCAACCCCACGGCCGCCGACCCGGCCGAGAAGCTCTTCCAGATCGTCGGCGACGTCCAGCTCCAACCGGTCTGCGCGGACGGCGGCTTCGGCGCCCTGAGCACCCTGAGCGCCCTGAGCGTCATCAACGGCTTCTCCGCCGACCGCTGAGGACCGGCCACCGCGCACCGATCGCCGAGGACGGACCGCCCGACCGCCGAGGACCGACGCCGAAAGATCCCCGAGCCCCTTCCGGAAGAAGGGACTCGGGGATCCTCGGACCGGCCGGCCCGACACCGGCGGTCAGTTCGGGGCACCGCCTGCGCGGTCAGGCCGGCTCGACCGGCTCCGGGTTCCGGGAGGCGGCCAGGGTGCGGCTGAACGCGGCGAGGGTGGCGGCGACAGCCAGCAGACCGACCACGACCGCGAGGTTGCGCCCGAGGTCGGCGAGGTCGCGCGGCAGCGCCCAGTAGTAGGGCGCGGGGAGCATGACCGCCCAGGGGAGGGCGGCCAGCGCCACGCCGACGGCGCGCGGCCGGTCGGGCCGGCGGGCGGCGAAGTGGACGAAGAAGGCGATCGCCATCACCACGGCGGGCCAGGCCGACGACGCGTCGAGCAGCATCTGGGTGCTGCGCGGGAAGATGACCTCGGAGTAGTCCTCCAACTCGCGCCAGGGCCAGGCGAGGACGAGCGCGCTCATCGGCAGCACGATGGCACCCGCCGCGACGACCGTCCCGACCCGGGCGCGGACGCGCTGGTCGACGCCGTCGGGCGGGGCGATGAGCAGCGGCACCCCGAGCAGGAGCCAGAGGGGCAGCTGGTAGAGGGACAGGAAGAGCACCCCGGCCGGGTGGACGAAATAGCCGACCGCGGCGCCGATCCGGACGAGGACGCCGACCAGCACCAGGACGCGGGCGGCGCCCCAGTGCCCGAGGCCGGCGCCGAGCAGCGCGAGGAGCCAGGGGACGGTCTGCACCACGCCCACCGCGGACGCGGCCGTGGTGTGCAGGCCCATCAGTTCGGAGTGCGGCTCCCTGATGAAGAGGCCCATCAGCAGCTGGACGAAGGCCAGCGCCGCCCCGCCGGCCAGCAGGTACGGCGCGGCGCCGGCGAGCGCCCGGCCCGCGGGGTCTCCGGAGCTGAGCCGGGTCCGCAGCCGGGCGGCGTGCGCGGCCAGGGTGACCCATTCGCGCAGCACGGTGCGCCGGTCGGCGCCCTCGACGGACTCGGCGAAGACGGCGGCGATCTCCTCGCCGTGCGAGGCCCGGTAGGCGGCGGGGTAGATGCCGATCAACGGGAGCCTGCCGGGCAGCGCCCCGGCCTGCTGCGCGGTCATGCCGCACCGCCGCTCAGCCGGAGCGCCCCGAGGCGCGGACCCCGCCCGAGCGCGAGCCTGCGCTCGGCCTCGACGACTCCGGCCCGCAGCCGCGCCGTCTCCGCACCCAGGACGTCCCGGCCGTCCTCGGTGAGGGCGAAGGTGCGCCGCATCCGGCCACCGACGACCTCCTCGTGGTCGATCCGGATCAGCCCCTGCTGGAGGAGCCGGTCCAGCGCGGTGTAGAGCGTGCCGGTGAGCAACTTGGTCCGGCCGTCGGAGATGGCCAGGACTTCCTGGACGATCGCGTAGCCGTGCCGCGGGGCATCGGCGAGCGCGGTGAGCACGAGCCGGGTCGGCTCCTGTAGTTGACGGTTAGCCATGGCCGTGAGCATAGATCAATGGCAAACATATGTCGATGATTTAGCTATCGGCCCGCTCCGCCCCCGTACCCGGCGGCCGCCGGAGCCGGCAGGCGCACGGTGAACACCGACCCCGCGCCGGGGCTGCTGGCCGCGTGGACGCCGCCGCCGTGGAGCTCGGCGAGCTTGCGGACGATGGCGAGGCCCAGACCGCTGCCGCCGCTCTGCCGGTTGCGGGACTTGTCGGCCCGCCAGAAGCGCTCGAACACCAACGGCAGGTCCGCCTCGGCGATGCCGCCGCCGGTGTCGGCGACCTCGATCAGCAGGGCGTCGGCCTCCGGGCGGGTCCGCAGGGTGACCGTGCCGCCCGCCGGGGTGTGCCGGACGGCGTTGGCGACCAGGTTGCCCACCAACTGCCGCAGGCGCACCGGGTCGGCGGACACTTCGCACCCGGCCCTGGGCGTGGAGGGGGGGTGGGGGTGCCCGGGGCCGCCCCCCGGCGCGGCCCCCGGGGGCGGGGCGGGGGGGGGCGGGGGGCGCCCCGGGCGGGCGTGCCCCG
>NZ_JBHWIR010000020.1:0-7299 GCF_042731835.1 Kitasatospora sp. NPDC059817
GTGCCCGGTCGTGTGTGCGGGGTGCTGGTCCGTAGTCGCGTGCCGGTTGTGTGGTGCGCCTTAGTACGACAGGTCTCGCGGTTCCCTTGGCACCTTCGGGAGGTGCGGGGCTCGCACGTTTTCCGGGCATCGCGTTTTCCGGGCATTCCGTTGACGTGTCCTCGTTCTTTTGTGTGGCAAACCCGGGCATCCCGTACCCCGTGAGTGGGGGAGGGGCGGTACGCGCTTCTTCCGAGTGGCTGCGCACTGTTAGAGTCCGTGGAGTTCCCTTGTAGGCTGCGCGTAGGCTCGCCTGTGCCGTCTGTACGGGAGCCCGTACCGCCAAAACTCCCATTCAGGACCGACCCTCCCGCCGACGACGCGCGGGAGGCGCAGGAGGCACCGTGCTCAGTGCGTTCGCGCGGGCGTTCCAGACGCCCGACCTGCGCAAGAAGCTGCTGTTCACGCTGGGCATCATGGTGCTGTTCCGCCTGGGCTCACACATTCCGATCCCCGGCGTGAGCTTCACGGCCGTGAACGAGTGTGTGAAGGACACCAAGAACAACGGCCTCTTCGGGCTCGTCAACCTGTTCAGTGGTGGCGCGCTCCTCCAGCTGACGATCTTCGCGCTCGGCATCATGCCGTACATCACCGCGAGCATCATCCTCCAGCTCCTCACGGTCGTGATCCCGCGACTGGAAGCGCTGAAGAAGGAGGGCCAGGCCGGCCAGACGAAGATCACCCAGTACACCCGCTACCTGACCATCGCGCTCGCCGTGCTCCAGGGCACCGGCATCGTGGCGACGGCCTCCAGCGGCGCGCTGTTCTCCGGCTGCCCGGTGGGCAACCAGATCGTCCCGGACACGAGCGTGTTCCGGATCGCCGTCATGGTGATCACGATGACTGCCGGCACCACGGTGATCATGTGGCTGGGCGAGCTGATCACGGACCGCGGCATCGGCAACGGCATGTCGCTGCTGATCTTCACCTCGATCGCCGCGCAGTTCCCGTCCTCGATGTGGGCGATCAAGGGCTCCGGCACCATCGGTGGCGGCTGGGTCGAGTTCCTGTCCGTGGTCGCGGTCGGCATCATCGTTGTGATGCTGGTCATCTTCGTCGAGCAGGCCCAGCGCCGGATCCCGGTGCAGTACGCGAAGCGGATGATCGGCCGGCGGGCGTTCGGCGGCACGTCGACCTACATCCCGCTCAAGGTGAACCAGGCCGGTGTCATCCCGGTCATCTTCGCCTCGTCGCTGCTGTACATCCCGGCCCTGGTGGTCCAGCTGACCGGTAGCCAGTCGGGCTGGGCGGTGTGGGTCACCCAGCACTTCGTCAAGGGCGACCACCCGATCTACATGGCGACCTACTTCCTGCTGATCGTCTTCTTCGCCTTCTTCTACGTCGCGATCTCCTTCAACCCCGAAGAAGTTGCCGACAATATGAAGAAGTATGGTGGCTTCATCCCGGGCATCCGGGCCGGCCGACCGACGGCCGAGTACCTGAACTACGTGCTGACCCGAATCACGTGGCCGGGTTCGCTCTACCTGGGCCTGATCGCGTTGATCCCGATGATCGCCCTGGTCGCCTTCGGACAGCAGACCAACTTCCCGTTCGGCGGCACCAGCGTGCTCATCGTCGTCGGCGTCGGACTCGAAACTGTGAAGCAGATCGAGAGCCAGCTCCAGCAGCGCAATTACGAAGGGTTCCTCCGCTGATGCGTATCGTCCTCGTTGGTCCTCCCGGGGCCGGGAAGGGTACTCAGGCGCACCTGCTCGCCAAGACCCTGTCCATTCCCCACATCTCCACCGGCGACCTGTTCCGCGCCAACATCGGTCAGGGCACCCCGCTGGGGCTCGAGGCCAAGAGCTACATGGACGCGGGCCGTCTGGTGCCGGATGAGGTCACCATCGGGATGGCCAAGGACCGCATGCTCCAGGAGGACGCCGCAGGCGGCTTCCTGCTCGACGGCTTCCCCCGCAACCTCGGCCAGGCCAAGGCGCTCGACGAGTTCCTCGTCGAGCAGGGGATCAAGCTGGACGGCGTGCTGGACCTGGAGGTCCCCGAGGACGAGGTGGTCCGTCGGATCGCCGGCCGCCGCCTGTGCCGCAACGACGGGGGCCACGTCTTCCACGTGGACTACAACCCGCCGAAGGCCGCGGGCGTCTGCGACGAGTGCGGCGGCGAGCTGTACCAGCGCTCGGACGACACCGAGGACAAGGTGCGCACCCGGCTGGAGGTCTACCACACGGAGACCGAGCCGATCATCGACTACTACGTCCAGCAGGGCCTGGTGGCGACCATCTCGGCCCTCGGCAAGGTGGACGAGGTCACCCGGCGCGCGATCGAGGCGCTGAAGCAGGACAACTGAGTTTCCCGGCGACGCCGTACGGCCGCGCTCCCCGATCCCGGGCGGCGCGGCCGTACGGCGTCGTACGGTGGTAGGCAGTGGCAAACAGAACGTGGAAGGCGTGACCAGATGGTGGAGATCAAGACCCCCGAGCAGATCGCGAAGATGCGAGCGGCCGGGCTGGTCGTCGCCGAGGCGCTGAAGGCCTGCCGGGAGGCGGTCGCCCCGGGGGTGACCACCCAGGAGCTCAACGACATCGCGGACAAGGTCATCACCGACCACGGTGCGACCTCCAACTTCCGCGCCGACCACGGCGGTCTGTGGTTCCCCGGGGTGATCTGCGCCTCGGTGAACAACGAGGTCGTGCACGGCATCCCCGGTGACCGGGTGCTCCAGGAGGGCGACGTCATCTCGATCGACTGCGGCGCCATCCTGGACGGCTGGCACGGCGACGCGGCGATCACCGTGGCGGTCGGCGAGGTCCGCCCCGAGGTCGAGATGCTGAGCCGGGTGACCGAGGGCTCGATGTGGGCCGGCATCGCCCAGATGAAGAAGAACAACCGCCTGGTCGACGTCTCCAAGGCGATCGAGGGCTTCATCCGCCGCCAGCCGCTGCCCCCCAAGGGCAAGTGGGGCATCACCGAGGGCTACGGCGGCCACGGCATCGGCACCGCGATGCACATGGAGCCGCACGTGCTGAACTACGTCGAGCGCGGCCGCGGCAAGGGCCCGAAGCTGATCCCCGGCACCGTGCTGGCGATCGAGCCGATGGTCTCGCTGGGCACCCCGCACACCGCCGTGCTGGAGGACGACTGGACGGTCGTCACCAACGACGGCACCTGGGCCTCGCACTGGGAGCACTCGGTGGCCGTCACCGAGCAGGGCCCGCTGGTCCTGACGGCCTTCGACGGCGGCAAGGCGGAGCTCGCGAAGCTGGGCATCACCGCCGCCCCGGACCCGCTCGGTTAGTCTCACGACGGTCGGCTGAGCGGCCAACTTCCGCTGCTGACAAGGGATCAGGGCCCTGGGGGTTTGGACCTCCAGGGCTTTTGTCCTATTTTTATCGGCTGGCAGTGGCTTCAGTAGCGGCTTCAGCAGCTTCGATCGATCGGGAGAGTGCAGTGCTCAAGGGATTCCGCGACTTCATGATGCGCGGCAACGTGGTCGACATGGCGGTCGGTGTCGTCATCGGCGCCGCGTTCACCGGCGTGGTGACCGGCTTCGTGTCGGCCTTCCTCACCCCGCTGGTCGGCGTCGGGGTCGGCGCGGCCGGCGACTTCAGCTCGTACAAGGCGACGGTGGCCGGGGTCACCTTCCCGTACGGCCAGTTCCTCAACGTGCTGATCGCCTTCGTGATGACCGCGGCGGTGCTGTACTTCTGCGTCGTGCTGCCGGTCACCAAGGCGACCGCGCGATACCTGCCGAAGAAGGCGAAGACCCCCAAGCGGCCCTGCCCCGAGTGCCTGACCGAGATCCCCGAGGCCGCCCGCCGCTGCGCGGCCTGCACCGCCCACGTCGAGCCGCTGAAGGTCACCGCCGGGTTCTGACCCGCCGGGACCAGCCGGAACGTCACGGTGGCCGCCTTCGGGGGACCTCGTTTTGGCCCACCGGACGCGCTGGCGTAGGATGGACCGTCGGCTCACTCGTAGCGTGCTTCAGCACGCCCTCTTCCCTTCGGGGGCGGGGTGAACCCAGGTTCGCACGAGCGTGCCGCATACGGTAGCCGGTCCCGGAAGGTGGATCTCGCAGTTCATGGCTAAGAAGCAAGGCGCCATTGAGATCGAGGGCACCGTGATCGAGTCTCTTCCGAACGCGATGTTCAGGGTCGAGCTGCAGAACGGTCACAAGGTCCTCGCGCACATCAGTGGCAAGATGCGCATGCACTACATCCGCATCCTGCCGGACGACCGGGTCGTCGTGGAGCTCAGCCCCTACGACCTCACGCGCGGGCGGATCGTCTACCGCTACAAGTAAGAACGTCAGATCTAGACCCGGAGAACCTGAACATGAAGGTCAAGCCGAGCGTCAAGAAGATCTGCGACAAGTGCAAGGTGATCCGCCGCCACGGCCGGGTCATGGTGATCTGCGACAACCTGCGCCACAAGCAGCGCCAGGGCTGATCTCTCCCCAGCATTTCTCGTAGTACTTCGCGCGACGCGAAAACGTCATAAGCGGGCTACCCGATCCGTCCCCACGAAGGGACGGACTGCCACCCCCGGTCAGAGGCCGGGGCTCCATCGTCGAGAGGCGAAGGAGTAGGTAGCACGCAAGACCTCTGAAAAAGCACAGGAGCCTTGAATGGCACGCCTCGCCGGCGTTGATCTCCCCCGTGAGAAGCGGATCGAGATCGCCCTTACCTACGTGTACGGCATCGGCCGTACCCGCGCCCAGCAGACCCTGGTCGAGACCGGTGTCAACCCGGATGTCCGCGTTCGCGACATCTCCGAGGAAGACCTCGTGAAGCTGGGCCAGTACATCGACGCCAACTACACGGTCGAGGGTGACCTCCGCCGTGAGGTGGCCGCCGACATCCGCCGCAAGGTCGAGATCGGCTGCTACGAGGGTCTGCGTCACCGCCGCGGCCTGCCGGTCCGCGGTCAGCGCACCCACACCAACGCGCGTACCCGCAAGGGCCCGCGTCGCGCGATCGCCGGCAAGAAGAAGCCGGGCAAGAAGTAGTCCGTCCCGTAACCGGACATCCCTCCGGCCCGCGGGTCAGCGGACCGACCACCTCAGTAGGAGAACAGACTTATGCCCCCCAAGGGTCGTCAGGCTGCCGGCGCGAAGAAGATCCGCCGCAAGGAAAAGAAGAACGTCGCTCACGGCCACGCGCACATCAAGAGCACGTTCAACAACACCATCGTTTCGATCACCGACCCCGCGGGCAACGTGATCTCCTGGGCCTCCGCCGGTCACGTCGGCTTCAAGGGCTCGCGCAAGTCCACCCCGTTCGCCGCGCAGATGGCCGCCGAGGCCGCTGCCCGTCGCGCGCAGGAGCACGGCATGCGCAAGGTTGACGTCTTCGTCAAGGGTCCGGGCTCCGGCCGCGAGACCGCGATCCGCTCGCTCCAGGCCACCGGCCTGGAGGTCGGCTCGATCCAGGACGTCACCCCCACCCCGCACAACGGCTGCCGTCCGCCGAAGCGCCGCCGCGTCTGACGCAGCGCCTTCGGGCTCGCAGTACCTGCTTTGAACCTTCGTACGGGGTCCCACGCGGTGATTCGTCGCTGTTCGCGGGACCCCGTACGCTTGGTCCTGTCGGCATCAAATAGTGGGTGCCGAAGACAACTGGAGGAATACCCCCCATGCTTATCGCTCAGCGCCCCTCGCTGACCGAAGAGGTCGTCGACGAGTTCCGCTCGCGGTTCGTGATCGAGCCGCTGGAGCCGGGCTTCGGCTACACCCTCGGCAACTCCCTGCGCCGCACGCTCCTGTCGTCGATCCCGGGTGCCGCTGTCACCAGCATCCGCGTCGACGGCGTCCTGCACGAGTTCACCACCGTGCCGGGCGTCAAGGAGGACGTGACCGACCTCATCCTCAACATCAAGCAGCTGGTCGTCTCCTCGGAGCACGACGAGCCGGTCGTGATGTACCTGCGCAAGCAGGGCCCGGGTGTCGTCACCGCCGCCGACATCGCCCCGCCGGCGGGTGTCGAGGTGCACAACCCGGAGCTGGTCCTCGCCACGCTGAACGGCAAGGGCAAGCTGGAGATGGAGCTGACCGTCGAGCGCGGTCGCGGCTACGTCTCCGCCGTCCAGAACAAGGCCTCCGGCCAGGAGATCGGCCGCATCCCGGTCGACTCGATCTACAGCCCCGTGCTGAAGGTCACCTACAAGGTCGAGGCCACCCGTGTCGAGCAGCGGACCGACTTCGACAAGCTGATCGTCGACGTCGAGACCAAGCCCGCCATGCGTCCGCGTGACGCCATGGCCTCGGCCGGCAAGACCCTGGTGGAGCTGTTCGGTCTCGCCCGCGAGCTGAACATCGACGCCGAGGGCATCGACATGGGCCCGTCCCCGACGGACGCCGCCCTGGCCGCCGACCTGGCGCTGCCGATCGAGGAGCTGGAACTCACCGTCCGCTCCTACAACTGCCTCAAGCGCGAGGGCATCCACACCGTGGGTGAGCTCGTCGCCCGCTCCGAGGCCGACCTGCTCGACATCCGCAACTTCGGTGCGAAGTCGATCGACGAGGTCAAGGCGAAGCTGGCCGGCATGGGCCTGGCCCTCAAGGACAGCCCGCCCGGGTTCGACCCGACCGCCGCCGCCGACGCCTTCGGCGCCGACGACCTGGACGACGCGGGTTACGCCGAGACCGAGCAGTACTAAGAGATTTGGCCGCGGGGGCGGTTCCACCGGACCGCCCCCGTCGTCGTGAAAGTCGTCCGGGCAACAGTGCCCGGACGCCCGCTGCGGTACCTGATACGGCCGTAGTCGGAGATTCAAGGAGTCATCCATGCCGCGTCCCACCAAGGGTGCCCGCCTCGGCGGCGGCCCGCACCACGAGCCGCTGCTGCTCGCCGGTCTGTGCCGGGAGCTGTTCCAGTACGGCCGCATCACCACGACCGAGGCCAAGGCCCGTCGGATGCGCCCGCTGGCGGAGAAGCTGATCACCAAGGCGAAGAAGGGCGACATCCACAACCGTCGCCTGGTGCGCAAGACGATCACCGACATCGCCGTGCTGCACACCCTCTTCACCGAGATCGCGCCGCGCTACGAGAACCGCCCGGGTGGTTACACCCGTATCACCAAGATCGGTCCCCGTCGTGGCGACAACGCCCCGATGGCCGTGATCGAGCTGGTCGAGGCGCTGACCGTCGCGCAGACCGCCGTCGGCGAGGCCGAGGGCGCCACCAAGCGCGCCGTCAAGGAGGCCGACGCCAAGGTCGAGGCCAAGGCCGACGAGGCCGTCGAGGCCGAGCAGGCCTGACACCGCTAGGTGTGGTCGCGGGCCCGCTCTCCCATCCGTGGGGG
>NZ_JBHWIR010000020.1:7309-29549 GCF_042731835.1 Kitasatospora sp. NPDC059817
TGTGTGGGTGGCGCCTGCGTCTGGTTTGAGACCGCGCCGGCGGGCGGAGCCACCCGGCTGGGGGGGGCGGCGCCCCCGCTCCCCCCAGGGGGGGGGGGGGCCCCCGTTCCTTCTGTCTGGAGTGGATTGTGGTCAACGATTGCGCCGAGCAGCCGCCGGTGAAGGACGGCCCGGCCGACGGGTGCGTCCGGGTCCGGCTCGATCTCGCCTACCAGGGCGCCGAGTTCTCCGGCTGGGCCCGCCAGCGCGGCGGCCGCCGGACGGTCCAGGAGGAGATCGAGAGCGCGCTGCAGATCGTCACCCGCAGCCCCGAGCTGTTCCCGCTGACCGTGGCCGGGCGCACCGACGCCGGGGTGCACGCCCGCGGCCAGGTCGCGCACGTCGACCTGCCGGCCGAGCTGTGGGAGGCGCACCGCGAGAAGCTGATGCGCCGGCTGGCCGGCCGGTTGCCCGGGGACATCCGGATCTACCGGGTCGGCGAGGCGCCGGCCGGGTTCGACGCCCGCTTCTCGGCGATCTGGCGCCGCTACGCCTACCGGGTCGCCGACCACCCCGGCGGGGTCGACCCGCTGCTGCGCGGGCACGTGCTCTGGCACGACCGCCCGCTGGACGTCGACCGGATGAACGAGGCCGCGAAGCTGCTGCTCGGCGAGCACGACTTCGCCGCGTACTGCAAGAAGCGCGAGGGCGCCACCACCATCCGCACCCTGCTGGAGCTGCACTGGGACCGCGTCCCGGTGGACTCCTACGCCGCCCAGGAGGGCTCGCTGGCGGTCGCCACCGTCCGCGCCGACGCGTTCTGCCACAACATGGTCCGGGCGCTGGTCGGGGCGATGCTGCTGGTCGGCGACGGGCACCGGCCGGTGGAGTTCCCCGGCGAGGTGCTGGCCGGCGGGGTCCGCAACTCGGCCGTCAACGTGATCCGGCCGTACGGGCTCACCCTTGAGGAAGTCGGCTACCCGCCGGACGACCAGCTCGCCGAGCGGAACCGCCAGGCCAGGCGGCTGCGCACACTGCCCGGTCAGCCGCCCGTCGGGTAATCCGTTTGGGCCAGGCGCGTCGGCTTGGGACAATCGTCCGCATGGGACACGTCGAGATTTCGCACCTGGAGTACTACCTGCCGGACGGGCGGGTGCTGTTCGACGACGCGTCCTTCCGGGTCGGTGAGGGCGCCGCGGTCGCCCTGGTCGGCGCCAACGGGGCTGGCAAGACCACCCTGCTGCGGATGATCGCGGGGGACCTCCAGCCGCACGGCGGCACGGTGACGATCAGCGGCGGGCTCGGCGTGATGCGCCAGTTCGTCGGCACCACCGGCCGCGAGGACGAGCGGGCCACCCCGGGCGCGCTGGCGCCGGACGCCTCGGTCCGCGACCTGCTGGTGTCCGTCGCCCCCGAGCGGATCGCCGTCGCCGCCCGCGCGGTGGACGCCGCCGAACTGGCGATGATCGCCCAGGACGACGAGAAGACCCAGATGGCCTACGCCCAGGCGCTCTCCGACTGGGCCGACGTCGGCGGCTACGACTACGAGACCGACTGGGACGTCTGCACCATGGCGGCCCTCGGGATGCCCTTCGACAAGGCCCAGTGGCGCGGCCTGAACACCCTCTCGGGCGGCGAGCAGAAGCGGCTCGTCCTGGAGGCGCTGCTGCGCGGCCCCGAAGAGGTGCTGCTGCTCGACGAGCCCGACAACTACCTGGACGTCCCGGGCAAGCGCTGGCTGGAGGAGGCCCTCAAGGCCACCTCGAAGACCGTCCTGTTCATCTCGCACGACCGCGAGCTGCTCTCCGAGGCCGCCGACAAGATCATTGCCGTCGAGTCCGGCGCGGCCGGGAGCAGCGTCTGGGTGCACGGCGGCGGCTTCGACAGCTTCCACGAGGCCCGCAAGGACCGCTTCGCGCGCTTCGAGGAGCTGGGCCGGCGCTGGGACGAGGAACACGCCAAGCTCAAGAAGCTGGTCGTCACCCTGCGCCAGGCGGCCTCCGTCAGCCACGCGCTCGCCACCCGCTACGCCGCCGCCCAGACCCGGCTGAAGAAGTTCGAGGAGGCCGGCCGCCCGGAGGAGCCCCCGCGCGAGCAGAGCATCACCATGCGGCTCAAGGGCGGGCGTACCGGCGTGCGCTCCTTCACCGTGGAGCAGCTGGAGCTCACCGGTCTGATGAAGCCCTTCGACCTGGAGGTGTTCTACGGCGAGCGGGTCGCCGTGCTCGGCTCCAACGGCTCCGGCAAGTCGCACTTCCTGCGGCTGCTGGCGGGCGACGAGAGCGTCGCGCACACCGGCACCTGGAAGCTCGGCGCCCGGGTCGTCCCCGGCCACTTCCGGCAGACCCACGCCCACCCGGAGCTGTTCGGCCGGACGGTGCGCTCGATCGTCGAGGAGGAGCACGCGCTCAGCCGCAGCGCCGCGATGGGCGCGCTGCGCCGCTACGAGCTGGACCGGCAGGAGGAGCAGAAGTTCGAGTCGCTGTCCGGTGGGCAGCAGGCCCGGCTGATGATCCTCAAGCTCGAACTCTCCGGCGTGACGGCCCTGTTGCTCGACGAGCCGACCGACAACCTGGACCTGGACAGTGCCGAGGCGCTGCAGGCCGGGCTGGAGGCCTTCGACGGCACCGTGCTGTGCGTCACCCACGACCGCTGGTTCGCCAAGACCTTCGACCGCTACCTGGTGTTCGGCGCCGACGGCCGGGTCTACGAGTCGCCCGAGCCGGTCTGGGACGTCAGCCGGGTGGAGCGCGAACGCTGAGTGACGGCGGGGGTGGGGGAAGCCGATTTTTGACCCCCACCCGCCCGCCCGGTAACCTGGACGCTTGATGTGCGTATTGGCTCGCTCTATCTCACGTGAGAGGTCGGTACGCCGGAGACATCAGGTTCGACGACCAGCGGTCCCCCTTGAATTGCGTCCAAGGTTGACCAGGCTGCTCTGCCGTCCCAGGTGCTCCTGTCAGGACTCACTCACTGAAAAGCGAAGGCATACGACCGTGCGTACGTACAGCCCCAAGCCCGGCGACGTCCAGCGTCAGTGGCACGTCATCGACGCGAACGACGTCGTGCTCGGCCGCCTGGCTTCCCAGGCCGCCAACCTCCTCCGGGGTAAGCACAAGGCGATCTACGCGCCGCACGTTGACACTGGTGACTTCGTCATCATCATCAACGCCGACAAGGTGCACCTGTCCGGTAACAAGAAGACCCAGAAGCTGGCCTACCGCCACTCTGGCTTCCCGGGTGGTCTGCGGTCGGTGCGCTACGACGACCTGCTGGCGAACAACCCGGAGAAGGCCGTCGAGAAGGCCATCAAGGGCATGATCCCCAAGAACAGCCTGGGCCGCCAGATGCTCTCGAAGCTGAAGGTCTACTCGGGCGACCAGCACCCGCACGCTGCCCAGCAGCCGGTGCCGTTCGAGATCACCCAGGTCGCGCAGTAATTCGGCCACCAAGCCCCCCAACACTGAAAAGAGCTGAGGAACACCGTGGCCGAGACCACTGAAACCACCGAGACCCTTGAGGTCGACTTCGACGAGGCCGTTGAGGCTGTCGAGGGCGAGTACACCTCCGAGGGCGAGTACACCTCCGAGTCGCTGGCCGGCCGCTTCGGCGAGGCCATCCCGGGCGCCGGCCTCGGCCGTCGCAAGGAGGCGATCGCCCGCGTGCGCATCGTCCCCGGCACCGGCCAGTGGAAGATCAACGGTCGCACCCTGGAGAACTACTTCCCCAACAAGGTGCACCAGCAGACCGTGAACGAGCCCTTCAAGCTCCTCGAGCTTGACGGCCGTTACGACGTCGTCGCCCGCATCTCCGGTGGCGGCGTCTCCGGCCAGGCCTACGCGCTGCGCCTCGGCGTGGCCCGTGCCCTGAACGAGGCCGACGTGGACAACAACCGCGGCGCGCTGAAGAAGGCCGGCTTCCTGACCCGTGACGCCCGCGCCGTCGAGCGCAAGAAGGCCGGTCTCAAGAAGGCCCGCAAGGCGCCGCAGTACAGCAAGCGCTAATCGCGCCCCTGGGGGTGCGGCCCGCCCTGGCGGCGCACCCCCTGGTTGCGCGAACCGTCGCCCCGGAGTACCACGTGTACTCCGGGGCGACGTGTTCCCCGGCTATCGTGCGGCGGCCGGGTGCCATCGGTTGGGTTCCGAGCAGTGGTGATGGAGGACGGGACAGTGGGACGACTCTTCGGTACGGACGGCGTGCGCGGGGTGGCCAACGTGGGCCTGACGGCCGAGCTCGCGCTCGGGCTGTCGGTCGCGGCGGCCCATGTGCTCGGCGAGGCCGGCGCCTTCGAGGGCCACCGGCCGGTCGCGGTGGTCGGCCGGGACCCGCGTGCCTCGGGCGAGTTCCTGGAGGCCGCCGTCATCGCCGGCCTGGCGAGCGCCGGCGTCGACGTGCTCCGGGTCGGCGTGCTGCCGACCCCGGCCGTGGCGTACCTCACCGGCGCGCTCGGCGCCGACTTCGGCGTGATGCTCTCCGCCAGCCACAACGCGATGCCCGACAACGGCATCAAGTTCCTCGCCCGCGGCGGCCACAAGCTGGACGACCGCATCGAGGACGCGATCGAGTCCCACTACCGCACGCACACGCTCGGCAGCGAGGACTGGAACCGGCCGACCGGCGCCGCCGTCGGCCGGGTGCGCGAGTACACCGAGGGCTTCGACAAGTACGTCGCCCACCTGATCGGCGTGCTGCCCAACCGCCTCGACGGCATCAAGGTCGTCATCGACGGCGCCCACGGCGCGGCCGCCTACGTCGCCCCCGAGGCCTTCGCCCGGGCCGGCGCCGAGGTCGTCCACACCCTGGGGGCGGAGCCCACCGGCCTCAACATCAACGACGGCGTCGGCTCCACCCACCTGGACCGGCTGCAGGCCGCCATGACGGAGTACCGCGCCGACCTCGGCATCGCCCTCGACGGCGACGCCGACCGCTGCCTGGCCGCCGACGCCGACGGCAACGAGGTGGACGGCGACCAGATCATCGCCATCCTGGCCGTCGCGATGAAGGACGCCGGCACCCTGCGCCGCAACACCGCGGTGGCCACCGTGATGTCCAACCTCGGCTTCAAGCTGGCGATGGAGCGCGAGGGCGTCGACCTGGTGGAGACCGCCGTCGGCGACCGCTACGTGCTGGAGGCGATGAAGGAGCACGGCTTCGCGCTGGGCGGCGAGCAGTCCGGCCACGTCATCCTGCTCGACCACGCCACCACCGGCGACGGCACCCTGACCGGCCTCATGCTGGGTGCCCGCCTGGCCAGCACCAAGCAGCCGCTGGCCGACCTGGCCGCCGTGATGACCCGTCTGCCGCAGCAGCTGATCAACGTCAAGGGCGTCGACAAGAGCCGGGTGAACACCAGCGTCGAGCTGGCCGCCGCGGTCGCCGAGGCCGAGGCCGAACTGGGCTCCACCGGCCGGGTGCTGCTGCGCCCGTCCGGCACCGAGCCGCTGGTCCGGGTCATGGTCGAGGCCGCCGACCCGGTGCAGGCCGAGTCCGTCGCGCAGCGGCTGGCCGAGGCCGTGCGGACGCACCTGGGCTGAGCCCGGCACGACGGAAGGGGCCCCGCCGCCGGCGGGGGGCCCCCCCCCCGCCCCGGGGGGGGGGGGGGGGTGTTAAAAAAAAAACGGGGCCCCCCCACACACCCAGGGTATGAGAGGGGGGGGGCGGGGGGCGCCCCCCCCCGCCGCCGCCCCCCCCCCTCCCGTCGCTTCGGTGACAGAGCTTGCGCCGCAGCGCCCGGCGGACCTTGTGGTCCGCCCCCTTCTGGAGGATCAGGGTGGCCCGGCCGCGGGTCGGCAGCACGTTCTCCAGCAGGTTCGGCTTGTTGATGGTGCGCCAGACCTGCCGGCCGTACTCCATCGCCTCCTCCTCCGGCACCTCGGTGAAGCGGCGGAAGTAGGAGTTCGGGTCCTGGAAGGCGGTCTGCCGCAGCTTGCGGAAGCGGTCCAGGTACCAGTGCTCGATGTCGTCGGTGCGGGCGTCGACGTAGATCGAGAAGTCGAAGTAGTCGGCCACCGCCAGCCGGGTGCGCCCGTCGCTGCCGGGCAGGGCCGGCTGGAGCACGTTCAGGCCCTCGACGATCAGGATGTCCGGGCGCTCCACGGTGAGCCGCTCGCCCTGCACGATGTCGTACACCAGGTGCGAGTACACCGGCGCGGTGACCCGCTCCTTGCCCGCCTTCACGTCCGCCACGAAGCGCATCAGCGCCCGGCGGTCGTACGACTCCGGGAAGCCCTTGCGGGCCATCAGGCCCCGGCGGCGCAGCTCGGCGTTGGGCAGCAGGAAGCCGTCCGTGGTCACCAGCTCGACCCGCGGATGCTCGGGCCAGCGGGCGAGCAGGGCCTGGAGCAGGCGGGCCGTCGTCGACTTGCCGACCGCGACCGAGCCGGCCACCCCGATGATGAACGGGGTCCGGGTGCGCTCGGTGTCCGGCGTGTCCAGGAAGGTGCCCAGCGTGCCGCGCAGCTCGTGCGTGGCGTGGATGTACAGGTTCAGCAGCCGGGACAGCGGCAGGTAGACGTCGCGGACCTCGTCCAGGTCGAGGGCGGTACCGAGGCCGCGTAGCCGTTCCACCTCCTCGGCGGTCAGCGGCAGCGGCGTACGCTCGCGCAGTGCGCTCCACTCGGCCCGACTGAGGTCCACGTAGGGGGACGGCGACGGGCCGGGCGTGGCGGCGCCCCGCGTACAGAGTTCGGTCAGCACATGCTCCATTGTGAGCCGTGGCGGCGTTCACCGTGGTTGTGGTGTCGGTCACGCACTGTTCGCGGGAATCGGGAAAAGGGCCTCAGAACCGCCCTTATGCTGGCACGCATGTGCGGAATTGTTGGATACGTGGGCGCGCAGTCCGCCCTCGACGTAGTAATCGCAGGCCTGCAGCGACTGGAGTACCGGGGCTACGACTCGGCCGGTGTCGCGGTGCAGGCGCAGGACTCCGACGGGCAGTGGAGTCTGGTCACCGACAAGCGGGCCGGCAAGCTCGCCAACCTGGAGAAGTCGCTCGCCGAGACCCCTCTGCCCGGCGGCACCACCGGCATCGGCCACACCCGCTGGGCCACCCACGGCGGCCCGACGGACGCCAACGCCCACCCCCACCTGGACGACCACCTCCGGGTGGCCGTGGTGCACAACGGCATCATCGAGAACTTCGCCCAGCTGCGGGCCGAGAT
The DNA here is from genome assembly GCF_042731835.1 of Kitasatospora sp. NPDC059817. Lineage (NCBI taxonomy): Bacteria > Bacillati > Actinomycetota > Actinomycetes > Kitasatosporales > Streptomycetaceae > Kitasatospora > Kitasatospora sp. NPDC059817. The sequence continues at coordinate 14,449 of NZ_JBHWIR010000020.1, forward strand.
CGCCGAGCGCGGCCACACCCTCCGCTCCGAGACCGACACCGAGGTCGTCGCGCACCTGCTCGGCGAGGCCTACGACGGCGACCTCGCGGAGGCCATGCGCGTGGTCTGCCGCCGCCTCGACGGCGCCTTCACCCTCGTCGCCGTGCACGCCGACGCGCCGGACGTGGTCGTCGGCGCCCGCCGCAACTCGCCGCTGGTGGTCGGGCGCGGCGAGGGCGAGAACTTCCTCGCCTCCGACGTCTCCGCGTTCATCGCGCACACCCGCGAGGCCGTCGAGCTGGGTCAGGACCAGGTCGTCGAGCTGCGCCGGGACGGCGTCACGGTGACCAACTTCGACGGCACCCCGGCCGACGTGCGCGAGTACCACGTCGACTGGGACGCCTCGGCCGCCGAGAAGGGCGGCTACGACTACTTCATGCTCAAGGAGATCGCCGAGCAGCCGAAGGCCGTCGCCGACACCCTCCTCGGCCGGATCGGCACCGACGGCCGGCTCATCCTCGACGAGCTGCGCATCTCCGACGCCGACCTGCGCTCGGTCGACAAGGTCGTCATCGTCGCCTGCGGCACCGCCTTCCACGCCGGCATGATCGCCAAGTACGCGATCGAGCACTGGACCCGCATCCCCTGCGAGGTCGAGGTCGCCTCCGAGTTCCGCTACCGCGACCCGATCATGGGCCCGGGCACGCTGGTCATCGCCATCTCCCAGTCCGGCGAGACCATGGACACCCTGATGGCCCTGCGGCACGCCCGGGAGCAGGGCGCCAAGGTGCTGGCGATCTGCAACACCAACGGCTCCACCATCCCGCGCGAGTCGGACGCGGTGCTGTACACCCACGCCGGCCCCGAGGTCGCCGTCGCCTCCACCAAGGCGTTCCTGACCCAGCTGGTCGCCTGCTACCTGGTCGCCCTCTACCTGGGCCAGGTGCGCGGCACCAAGTGGGGCGACGAGATCCTCGCCGTCATCAAGGAGCTCAGCGACGCGCCCAAGCAGGTCGAGCAGGTCCTGGAGACCATGGAGCCGGTGCGCGAGCTGGCCCGCTCGCTCGCCGACGCGCGCTCGGTGCTGTTCCTCGGCCGTCACGTCGGCTTCCCGGTGGCCCTGGAGGGCGCGCTCAAGCTCAAGGAGCTGGCGTACATGCACGCCGAGGGCTTCGCGGCGGGCGAGCTCAAGCACGGCCCGATCGCGCTGATCGAGGAGGGGCTGCCGGTCGTCGTGGTCGTCCCCTCGCCGCGCGGGCGGTCGATCCTGCACGACAAGATCGTCTCCAACATCCAGGAGATCCGGGCCCGTGGCGCCCGCACCATCGTGATCGCGGAGGAGGGCGACGAGGCGGTCGTCCCGTACGCGGACCACCTGATCCGCATCCCGGTCACCCCGACCCTGCTCCAGCCGCTGGTCTCCACCGTGCCGCTCCAGGTCTTCGCGTGCGAGCTGGCGACGGCCAAGGGCCACGAGGTCGACCAGCCGCGCAACCTGGCCAAGTCGGTCACCGTCGAGTAGCACGGCGTGGTGCCCCTGCGGTGGCTGTGCCCTACCGCAGGGGTGCCGTGTCGAGCGTGAAGGAGAAGGGGGCGGGCAGGTCGATCGGCTTGCCGAACTCGACCTGCGTGCGGGTGATGTAGTCCTCGCCTTCGGGTTTGGTGAACAGCGTGACCGTGCCCTCACTGCGGTCGACCAGCAGGTAGCACGGGATGCCTGCGGCGGCGTAGCCGCGGCGCTTGGGTTCGCGGTCCTTGTGCGGGTTGATCGAGGTGACCTCGAAGACGAGGAGGACGCCTTCAGTCGGGGCCCAGGAATCCAGATGGTCGAAGTGGCCGGCCGGTACCACCGTGCCGTCGGGGATGAGCCGGCCTTTGGGAGTGACAAGACCCTTGGTGCCTGCGATGTCCAGATCGATCGCGGCGTTCCGGAAGAATTGCTTGTTGAGCTTCGATACCGCACCGTCGTGCGGGCCGTCCGGCGGCGGCGTCACGACGATCTCCCCCTCGATGAATTCGGCCTTGCTCCCCAGCGGGGTGTCCAACTCCAGAAACGGCTGGAGAAGACTGTCCTCGCTCGGCGGGTACTCGACTGCCGGCATGGCGACCATGGCCCTTCCCCCTCCTGTGGGTCCGTGTCGAGCCACAAGCTAGGCGTACGGACCGGCGCCGGTGGGGGATCGAAGTGGTTGTCACTCGAAAGTGTCCCGCAGCTCGGCCTGCCGTGGGGCGGTGGCGCGGGCTAGCGTCGGCGGTACGTCGACTGCTGAAGGAGCCCTCGCATGCGTCATGCCCATCGGGTGGAAGTCGTCCGGGCCGCCGAGGCCGCGCTGATGGCGCGGCTGCCGGAGGGGACGCTGATGCAGCGGGCGGCCGCCGGGCTGGCGGCGACCTGTGCCCGGCTGCTGGCGGGGCGTCGGGGGCGGGTGTACGGCAGTCGGGTGGTGGTGCTGGCCGGCAGCGGGGACAACGGGGGTGACGCCCTGTACGCCGGGGCGGCGCTGGCCCGGCGGGGCGCGCGGGTGACGGCGGTGCTGCTCGCGCCGGAGCGTGCGCACGCGGGCGGGCTGGCCGCGCTGCGGGCTTCCGGCGGGCGGGTGGTGCTGGATCAGGAAGTCGGCCTGGCCGACTTCTCGCGCGCCGACCTGGTGCTGGACGGCATCGTCGGCATCGGCGGCCGGGGCGGGCTGCGGGACGGGGCCCGGCCGTACGCGCGGGCCGGGCGGCGCGGGGTCGTGGTGGCCGTGGACCTGCCCAGCGGGGTCGACGCCGACACCGGCGAGGTGCCGGGCGAGGCGCTGCGCGCGGACGTCACGGTCTGCTTCGGCACGTACAAGCCGGGCCTGCTGGTCGACCCGGGTGCCTCCTACGCGGGCGCCGTCCAACTGGTCGGGATCGGACTGGAGCCGCCCGCGCCGGAGGTGACGGCTCTGCAGCACGCGGACGTGGCGGCGCTGCTGCCGCTGCCGGGCGCCGAGAGCGACAAGTACCGGCGGGGCGTGGTCGGGGTGGCGGCCGGTTCGGCGACGTACCCGGGCGCGGCGCTGCTGGCGGTCGCCGGGGCGCTGCACGGCGGCGCGGGCGCCGTCCGGTACGTCGGCACGGCGGCCGAGGAGGTGGTGCGGCGCTTCCCGGAGGTGCTGGTCACCGAGGGCGGGCCGGCCGGGGCCGGGCGGGTGCAGGCCTGGGTGGTCGGGCCGGGCGGCGGCGAGGGGGCGCGGCAGGCGCTGGCCGAGGCACTGTCGAGCGACGTCCCGGTCCTGGTGGACGCGGACGGGCTGACCGAGCTGGCCCGGCTCGGCCCGGACGCGCTGGCCGGCCGGACGGCCCCCACCCTGCTCACCCCGCACACCGGCGAGGCCGCCCGGCTGCTCGCGGGCGCCGACGGCGCCGCGCCGCCGCCCGCCGACTCGCTGGCCGCCGCCCGGCTGGCCACCGCCCGCCGGCTGGCGGCCGCCTACCGGGCGACGGTCCTGCTCAAGGGCTCCACCACGGTGATCGCCGACCCGGGCGGCGCCGTCCGGGTCAACCCGACCGGCACGTCCTGGCTGGCCACCGCCGGCAGCGGCGACGTCCTGGCCGGCCTGGCGGGCTCCCTGCTGGCGGCCGGCCTGGCGCCGCTGGACGCCGCGTCGGTGGGCGCCTACCTGCACGGCCTGGCGGGCCGCCACGCGGCGGGCGACCCGGGCGCGCCGGTGACGGCGCCGGCGGTGGCGCAGGCGCTGCCCGCGGTGTGGCGGGCGGTGCGGGAGGCGTAGGCCCGGGGCGGGCGGTGCGGTGGGGACGGGCGGTGCGGAACCGATCGGTCCTGCGTGCGCGTCCGGAACAGGGTGACGAGCGGTGCGCCGCAGGTCGGCGCGGTGCCGGGGGCCCTGGCACCGGCCGCCGCACGGACGGGCCGTTCGGCGAGGACTCCGGGATGTCTGGGAGACTGACCCTGATGACAACTGCGAACACGACCGGCACGGCCACCCTGACCGACGGCGTAAGGGCCGAGGCGACCATCGATCTGGCCGCCCTGCGCGGCAACCTCGCCGCGCTGCGCGAGCGCGTCGGCGGCTCGGCGGTGATGCTCGCGGTCAAGGCGGACGCCTACGGCCACGGCGCCGTCGAGTGCGCCCGCGAGGCGGTCGCGAACGGGGTCGGCTGGCTCGGCTGCGCGACGCCCGAGGAGGCGCTGGCACTGCGGGCCGCGGGCATCCGCCCTGAGCAGGCCCGCGTCCTGTGCTGGCTGTGGACGCCGGGCGGGCCGTGGCGGGAGGCGCTGCGCGCGGACATCGACATCTCGGTGAGCGGCCAGTGGGCGCTGGACGAGCTGCTGCCGGCCGTCCGGGAGACCGGCATCCCGGCCCGGGTGCACCTGAAGGCGGACACCGGTCTGGGCCGCAACGGCTGCCAGCCGCACGACTGGCCGCACCTGGTGGCGGCCGCCCGCCGCGCCGAGGCGGAGGGGCTGCTGACCGTGGTCGGCGTCTGGTCGCACTTCGCCGCCGCCGACGAGCCGGGCCACCCGTCGATCCAGGCCCAGCTGGACTCCTTCCACGCGGCGCTGGCCCGGGCCGAGGCCGCCGGGCTGCGCCCGGAGGTGCGGCACCTGGCGAACTCGCCGGCCACCCTGCTGCTCCCGCAGTCGCACTTCGACCTGGTCCGTACCGGCCTGGCCGCGTACGGGCTGTCGCCGGTGCCGGAGGTCGGGTCGCCGGCCGACTTCGGGCTGCGCCCGGTGATGGCGCTGACCGCGCGGCTGGCGCTGGTCAAGCACGTTCCGGGCGGGCACGGGGTCAGTTACGGCCACCACTACGTGACGCCGGGCCCGACCACGCTGGGCCTGGTCCCGGTCGGCTACGGCGACGGCATCCCGCGGCACGCCAGCGGCACCGGCCCGGTGCAGATCGGCGGCAAGTGGCGCACGATCGCCGGCCGGGTCGCGATGGACCAGTTCGTCGTGGACCTGGGCGGGGACACCCCCGCGATCGGCGACGAGGTGCTGCTGTTCGGCAACGGCGAGCAGGGCGAGCCGACCGCCGAGGACTGGGGCCGGGCCTGCGGCACCATCTCGTACGAGATCGTGACCCGGATCGGCGCCAGGGTCCCGCGCCGCTACCTGGGCGGCAGCCGCACCGAGGGCCCGGGCGCATGACGGAGGGACCGGCCGAGAGCGGCCCGGTCGCGGCGGTGGCCAAGGCGGCCGGCGCGGCCTCCGGGGTGAGCCGGGCCGGTGTGATCGGGATCTCGGTCGGCGTGCTGGCGGCCGGGGCGGCCGCCGGGGTGGCGATAGAGCGGCTGACCGTCGGCCGGGCGACCCGCCGCCGGGCCCGGGCCGAGCTGGACGCCGAGGCCCCGTACGGCTCGCTGCGCGGGCGCCCGCGGACGGTGGCCGCGCCGGACGGCACCGAGCTGTACGTCGAGCTGGACGGCACCGGCCCCGAGCCGGACGGCGGCACCTCCGGCGCCGAGCCGCTGACCGTGCTGTTCTGCCACGGCTACTGCCTCAACCAGGACAGCTGGCACTTCCAGCGGGCCGCGCTGCGCGAGGGACTGCGGCTGGTCTTCTGGGACCAGCGCAGCCACGGCCGCTCCGAGCGCTCCCGCTCCTTCCTGGCCGGCGAGCCGGCCAGCATCGACCAGCTGGGCGGCGACCTCAAGGCGGTGATCGACGCCGTCGCGCCGACCGGGCCGCTGGTGCTGGTGGGCCACTCGATGGGCGGCATGACGGTGATGGCGCTGGCCGACCAGCACCCGGAGCTGTTCCGGGAGAGGGTCGCCGGGGTGGCGCTGATCGGCACGCTGGCGGGGGACTGGAACGAGGTCAGCCTCGGGCTGCCGTCGGCCGGCGCGAAGCTGTTCAAGAAGGTCGCGCCCGGGGTGATGCGGCTGCTGGGCCGTCAGGTCGAGCTGGTGGAGGCGAGCCGGCGGCTGGGTGCGGACGTCGCCGCCGTCTTCTACCGGAGGTTCTCCTTCGGCGGGCGGGACGTCGACCCGGGCGTGGTGCGGTTCGCCGAGCAGCTGCTGGACGCCACCCCGATCGACGTGGTCGCCGAGTTCTACCCGGTGTTCGCCGCGCACGAGAAGTACGCGGCGCTCGCCGCCCTGAGCGGCCTGCCGACGCTGGTGCTGGCCGGTACGAAGGACCTGCTGACGCCGTCGGCGCACAGCGAGGCGATGGCCGAGCGGCTGCCCGGCGCGGAGCTGGTGCTGGTGGAGGGCGCCGGGCACCTGGTGATGCTGGAGCGCCCGGAGCTGGTCGACCACGAGCTGGTGGCGCTGCTGCGCCGGGCCGCAGGCTTCGCCGGCGCCGCGCCTCCCCCGGCGGTCCTGGACGGCCCCTGACCCCTTCCGGCGCGCGCCGGGCCGGCGATGTGGCACGGTAGCGGTGGCGGCCGGCGGTCGGCACGCCGGTACGGACCGAAGGGCAAGACACGCGCATGGGCTCGCACGCCACTCTCACCGTCCCCACCCCGGAGCGGATGGGCCGGCTCGGCCGGGAGCTGGCCGCGCTGCTGAGGCCCGGGGACCTGGTGCTGCTCTCCGGTGAACTGGGGGCGGGGAAGACCACGCTGACCCGGGGCCTGGGGGAGGGGCTGGGGGTCCGCGGGGCGGTGACCTCGCCGACCTTCGTGATCGCCCGGGTGCACCCGTCGCTGGTCGGCGGCCCGGCGCTGGTGCACGTGGACGCGTACCGGCTCGGCGGGGACCTGGACGAGATGGAGGACCTCGACCTGGACGTCTCGCTGCCGGAGTCGGTGGTCGTGGTCGAGTGGGGCGAGGGCAAGGTCGAGCGGCTGTCCGAGGACCGGCTGGAGGTGCGGATCGAGCGCGCCCTCGGTGACACCGCCGACGAGGACGATCTGGACCCGCGCCGGGTGGTGCTGACCGGCCTCGGTCCGCGCTGGGCGGGTGTCGCGCTGGAGGCGCTCGGCTGAGGCCCGCGCCCAGGTGTGCGCCGTTTTGCCGACAGGCTGTCGGGAAGTGTTGCGGGCGGGGTGCCGGGCGTGGTGGGATGGGTGCTGCGGTTAGGTCTGCCTAACTAGGGAGGCGCCATGTCGAGCACCACCCCCGCCCCGAAGCGCGCCGGGCACGGCGCCGGGGCCGGAGAGTCCGCCCGCCGCGTCCAGGGGGCGCCGATGCGGGCGCTGCTGGCCGCCTGTGCGGCCGCCGAGGCGGTGTCCACCCCGCCCGAGCCGGAGCCCCGGCGGGCCGAGGAACCGGAGACGGGCACACCCCGCGCGGCCTGACACGCCCGAGCCGGGCTCAGGCGACCACGACCACCTTGGTGCCGTTCGGCGCGAAGTCCCAGAGCAACTGGCCGTCCGGGCGGCCGCTGCGGATGCCGCCGGTCTTGGCGTTCGGCTCGGTGGTCGGGGTCGCGCCGTCCACGGCGGCGCTGAAGCCGAACACCACGCCGTTCTGCTGCGCGAAGCGCACCACGTGCTCGATCTGCTTGCCGTCCGTCCCGGTGGTCGTCGGGGTGCGGCTGTAGACCGAGTAACTGCCCGGAGCCGGCTCGACCGAGCCCGGGGTGACCGGGAAACCGGGCGTGACCTGTGGGTTCTTCTTCGGGTCGATCAGCCAGACGTAGTGGCTGCTGATCGAGTAGACCACCCTGGTCCCGCTGCCCGAGATGGTCGGCAGCGGCGGGACCGTCGGGGTGGCCGAGGCGCTCGGCGTCGCGGAGGCGGCCGGCCCGCTGGACGTCGTGGTGCTGGCGGTCGGCTTGGCGCCGGCCGCCCGGTCCTGAGCGCCGTTGGCCTGGAAGGCCAGCAGGCTCACCACCGCCAGGGCCCCCAGGGTCAGCCCCGTGACCACCACACCAGGACCCATCTTCGCCACGTGCCGCTCCCGCCGCCGTCCCTTTACGTACGGCCCCATCGTGCCAGGTCCGTCCGGCCGGGTCGCGGCGCCCCGGATGTGTGTTCCTGGATGGCACACCTGGTCGATCGGCCGGTCGGACGAACGGCGGTCTAACCTTGACCCGTGCTGCTGCTCGCGTTCGACACCGCTACCCCCGCCGTCACCGCCGCCGTCCACGACGGCACGGCCGTCCTCGCCGAGACCCATCAGGTCGACGCCCGGCGCCACGGCGAACTGCTCCTGCCCGCGATCGACCAGGTCCTGCGGGCGGCCGGCGTCGACAAGCACCGGCTCACCGGCATCGCGGTGGGCGTCGGCCCGGGCCCGTACACCGGCCTGCGGGTCGGCCTGGTGACCGCCGCCGCGCTCGGCCACGCCCTCGGGCTGCCGGTGCACGGCGTCTGCACCCTGGACGCGATCGCCCACCAGGCCCGCGCCGAAGGCCTGGCCGGGCAGCCGTTCACGGTGGCCACCGACGCGCGCCGCAAGGAGGTCTACTGGGCCTCCTACGACGCCGACGGCCACCGCACCGAGGGCCCCGGCGTGGACCGCCCCGCCGAGCTGGCCCCGCAGCCGCGCTCGGTCGGCGCCGGCGCGCTGCTCTACCCCGAGAGCTTCCCCGGCGCGCACGGCCCCGAGCACGTGTCGGCCGGCGCCCTGGCGGGCTTCGCCGCCGCCGAGCTGGCGGCCGGCCGCGAGCTGCTGCCGAACGTCCCGCTGTACCTGCGCCGCCCGGACGCCCAGGTGCCGGCTGCCTTCAAGAATGTTCTAGGGGGCAAGGCGGTGCTCCCGGCGTGAAGCACGGCACCACCCTGCGCCCGATGCGCTGGTGGGACATCGCGCCGGTGATGGAGCTGGAGCTGCGGCTCTTCCCCGAGGACGCCTGGTCCACCGGGATGTACTGGTCCGAGCTGGCCGAGACCCACCCCGGCGGCACCCGCCACTACACCGTCGCCACCACCGCGGACGGCGCCATCGTCGGCTACGCCGGGCTGATGGCGATCGCCGGCGAGGGCGACGTCCAGACCATCGCCGTCGACCAGCGCCACCAGGGCGCCGGCCTCGGCGCGGCGCTGCTCACCGACCTGATCCGGGAGGCCGCCCGCCGCGGCTGCGCCGAACTGCTGCTGGAGGTACGGGTGGACAATCCGCGCGCCCAGCAGCTGTACGAGCGCTTCGGCTTCCAACCGGTGGGCATCCGGCGCGGCTACTACCAGCCCGCCAACGTCGACGCGCTGGTGATGCGCCTCGACCACCCCAGCACTGACCCGAAGGACCTTAAGGACACCCGCCATGGCTGACGAACCGCTCGTCCTCGGCATCGAGACCTCCTGCGACGAGACCGGCGTCGGCATCGTGCGCGGCACCACGCTGCTGGCCGACGCGGTCGCCTCCAGCGTCAACGACCACGCCCGCTTCGGCGGCGTCGTCCCGGAGATCGCCAGTCGCGCCCACCTGGAGGCGATGGTCCCGACCATCCAGCGCGCGCTGGACACCGCCGGCGTCAAGGCGAGCGACCTGGACGGCATCGCGGTCACCGCCGGCCCCGGCCTGGCCGGCGCGCTGCTGGTCGGTGTCAGTGCCGCCAAGGCGTACGCCTGGGCGCTGGACAAGCCGCTGTACGGGGTCAACCACCTCGCCTCGCACATCTGCGTCGACCAGTTGGAGCACGGCCGGCTGCCGTCGCCGACGATGGCGCTGCTGGTCTCCGGCGGGCACTCCTCGCTGCTGCTCAGCGAGGACATCACCAGCGACGTCCGCCCGCTCGGCGCGACCATCGACGACGCGGCCGGCGAGGCCTTCGACAAGGTCGCCCGGGTGCTCGGCCTGGGCTTCCCGGGCGGCCCGGTGGTCGACCGCACCGCCCGCGAGGGCGACCCCAAGGCGATCGCCTTCCCGCGCGGCCTGAGCGGCCGCAACGACCCCGCGTACGACTTCTCCTTCTCCGGTCTGAAGACCGCCGTCGCCCGCTGGGTGGAGGCCAAGCGCCGGGCCGGCGAGGAGGTGCCGATCGCCGACGTGGCGGCGTCCTTCCAGGAGGCCGTCACCGACGTGCTCACCCGCAAGGCCGTCAAGGCGTGCCGGGACAACGGCGTCGACCACCTGATGATCGGCGGCGGGGTGGCCGCCAACTCGCGGCTGCGCGAGATGGCCCAGCAGCGCTGCGACCGGGCCGGCATCCGGCTGCGGGTGCCCCGGCCGGGCCTGTGCACCGACAACGGCGCGATGGTGGCCGCGCTGGGCTCCGAGATGGTGTGGCGTGACCGCACGCCGTCCGCGCTCGACCTGTCCGCCGACTCCTCGCTGCCGGTGACCGAGGCGCACGTGCCGGCCGCGGACGTCCGGCACGGCGACGTCCACGGCCAGGCGTACCAGGCCCTCACCGGCGGCGCCGAGTGACCGTCGCCGCGATGTGGGAGGCCCGCGCCGCCACCGGCCGCGGGGCCGAACTCGCCTCCTGGGTACGGGAGGTGGCGCTGCCTGCGGTGCGCGGTTCGGCCGGACTGGTCCGCACCGAGCTGCTCGGCGCGCCCGGCGAACGGGTGCTGCTGATCACCTGGTGGACCGGCGAGCCGGTGCCGGTCGCCGACCCGCCGGCCGACCTGCTCGGCCGCCCGGTGCACCGCTGGTCCTTCACCAGCGAGCACGTCGAATAGGCGCTGTCCGGGAACCGCCGCCCCGACCGCTACCGTGCATAGCTGAGAAGAAGCTGGACGGGAACCGGGAGCGCGCTGCGGTGAACAGGGACGGTCGGAGCAGGACCAGGACGTACGCGGTGGGGGCGCTGGCCCTGCTGGCCCTGGCCACCGGATGCGGCGACAACGGGGGCGCCGCCGCCCCGGCGGCGGCCGGCGGCAGCTCGGCGGCCACGCCCCAGCCCGCCGGCGGCGGCGCGGTGCCGACCAGCCCGGCCGGCACGCCCACCACCGCGGCCCCGGCCGGCGGGGACCCGGCGGCCTGGGCGAAGTGGAACCTCAAGCCGCTGGCGCCGGCCCCCGCGCCGCCCGCGGACAAGCCCATCAAGCTCGAACGGACCGGCCCCGTACCGGTGTTCAGCGAGGTGAAGACGAGCGACAAGGTCGTCTTCATCACCATCGACGACGGCGCCGAGAAGGACCCGAAGTTCGTCGAGATGCTGACCGAGCTCAAGGTGCCGATCTCGATGTTCCTGACCCGGGACATCGTCAAGAACGACTACGGCTACTTCAAGCCGCTCCAGGCGCTCGGCAACCACATCCAGAACCACACCGTGGACCACCCGGTGATGAGCAAGATCCCGGCGGAGAAGCAGAAGTCCGAGATCTGCGACGCGCAGTCCGCGCTCACCCAGCAGTACGGCACCGCCCCGCTGCTGTTCCGCCCGCCGTTCGGGGACGGCGCCAACACCCCGACGCTGAACAACTCGGTCCAGCAGTGCGGCCCGCGCGCGATGGTGCTCTGGCGCGAGTCGATGCAGATCCACGACATGCAGTACCAGGCGGCGGACAAGAAGCTGAAGTCCGGCGACATCATCCTGGCGCACTTCCGCGGCCCGAAGGAGCTCAAGGGCGCCACGATGACCCAGATGTTCGGCGACCTGCTGGCCCGGATCCAGGAGCAGGGCTTCTCGGTGGCCCGGCTGGAGGACTACATCCAGGCGCCCGCCTCGTAGTCCGTGCGCCCACCCCGTGGCCGCCTCAGGCGGGCCGGCCGAGCATCATCAGCGGCCCGTTGTCGGTGCGGCTGAGGATCACCGTGACGGCGTTCGGCCCGGAGGGCTTGAGCTGGCGGCGCAGCTCCTCCGGGGTGATCGCCATCCCGCGCTTCTTGATCACCACCGTGCCGACTCCGCGCTCGCGCAGCAGCGCCTTCAGCCGCTTGATGTGGAACGGCAGCACGTCGGTGAGCTCGAAGGCGTGCGCGTACGGGGTGGCGACCAGCCGGTCCGAGGTGAGGTAGGCGATCTTCGGGTCGATCAGTCGGCCGCCCACCTGCTCGGCCACCTCGGCCACCAGGTGGGCCCGGATCACCGCGCCGTCCGGCTCGTACAGGTAGCGCCCGACCGGGCCGGCCGGCGGGTCGGGCAGGTCGCCGCCGGTGAGGCTGGCGGCCTGCGGCAGCAGGGTGGCGCGGTGCGGGCGGGCGGCCCCGGTGCCGAACCAGAGCACCGCCTCCTTCACGTCGCCGTGGTCGGAGACCCACTCCGCCTCGGCGTCGGCCGGGACGGCCTCGTGCGGGATGCCCGGGGCCACCTTCAGCGCGCCGATCGGGGTCCGGCGGCCGGCCTCGATCGCCCAGGAGAGCGGCGGGGCGTACGCCTCCGGGTCGAACACCCGGCCGCGCGCCGTCCGCCGCGCCGGGTCGGTGAACACCGCGTCGTAGCCGGTGACGTCCACCTCGGCGACGTCCGCGCAGCGCACCCGGACCAGGTCGGTCAGGCCCAGCGCGGCCGCGTTGGCGGCGGTGGCGGCGCAGGCCGCCGGGTCCTTGTCGACGGCCAGCACCTCGATCCCGGCCCTGGCCAGCGCCAGCACGTCCCCGCCGATGCCGCAGCACAGGTCGGCCAGCCGGCGGACGCCCAGCTCGGCGAAGCGGCGCGCCCGCCACTCGGCCACGCTGCGCCGGGTGGACTGCTCGACGCCGTTGGGCGTGAAGTACATCAGGTCGGCGTCCGCCCCGAACTTCGCCCGCGCCCGCTGCCGCAGCCGGGCCTGCCCGAAGGCCGCCGAGACCAGCTCGGCCGGGTGCTCCCGCCGCAGCCTGGTGGCCAGCGACAGCTCCTCCTCGGGCGTGAACTCGCGCAGTTCGGCGAGCAGGGCCTGGCCCTCGGGGGTCAGCAGGGGCTGGAGGTTCTCGGTGTCCACGGGGCCATTCTGGCGGGTTGGCCGCCCCACCGGCTCCGACGGTGCCGGCGCGGTGGGGCGGGGCGGTCGCACGGGTGTACGGCTCCGTGCCCGCGGTTCGGGATGCCCGGGCGCGCCGTTGGCACTCTGGTTGACTGAGTGCTAACACCGGCCTATGGTCGTCCTTGGCACTCCCCACTGGGGGAGTGCTAACGCGAAGACGTGTGCCTGACCCCCGCGACGGCAGGCCCGCAGGTTCGCTCCTACCCGTTAGAAACCCCGTAATCTCCGAAGGGGAGCTCGGACGTGACCACCAGCAGCAAGGTTGCCATCAAGCCGCTTGAGGACCGCATCGTGGTCCAGCCGCTCGACGCCGAGACCACCACGGCCTCCGGCCTGGTTATCCCGGACACCGCCAAGGAGAAGCCCCAGGAGGGCGTCGTCCTGGCCGTCGGCCCGGGTCGCTTCGAGGACGGCCAGCGTCTGCCGCTCGACGTCGCCGTCGGTGACATCGTCCTGTACTCGAAGTACGGCGGCACCGAGGTGAAGTACCAGGGCGAGGAGTACCTGGTTCTCTCCGCTCGCGACGTTCTCGCCATCATCGAGAAGTAAGTCGTTCCGACCCGCCCCGGATCCGTGTCCCAAGTGACAGGGGCCCGGGGCGTGGTTGTTGGTTCACGTAGTCCGGCGGCCGGTGGGCCGGCCGAAGCCCCGAGGGAATAGGGAACATGGCGAAGATCCTGCAGTTCAACGAGGACGCCCGCCGCTCGCTGGAGCGCGGTGTCAACAAGCTGGCCGACACCGTCAAGGTGACCATCGGCCCCAAGGGCCGCAACGTCGTCATCGACAAGAAGTTCGGCGCCCCGACCATCACCAACGACGGTGTGACCATCGCCCGTGAGGTCGAGCTGGACGACCCGTACGAGAACCTTGGCGCGCAGCTCGTCAAGGAGGTCGCCACCAAGACCAACGACGTCGCGGGTGACGGCACCACCACCGCCACCGTGCTGGCCCAGGCCCTGGTCAACGAGGGTCTGCGCAACGTCGCCGCCGGTGCCGGCCCGGCCGCCCTGAAGAAGGGCATCGACAAGGCCGTCGCCGCCGTCTCCGAGCACCTGCTCTCGGTGGCCCGCGAGATCGAGGGCAAGGACGACGTCGCCGCCGTCGCGTCCCTCTCCGCCCAGGACACCCAGGTCGGCGAGCTGATCGCCGAGGCGATCGACAAGGTCGGCAAGGACGGTGTCATCACCGTCGAGGAGTCGAACACCTTCGGCGTGGAGCTGGACTTCACCGAGGGCATGCAGTTCGACAAGGGCTACCTGTCGCCGTACTTCGTCACCGACGCGGAGCGGCAGGAGGCGGTCCTGGAGGACCCGTACATCCTGATCAACCAGGGCAAGATCTCCTCCATCCAGGAGCTGCTGCCGCTGCTGGAGAAGATCCTCCAGGGCGGTGCCTCCCGGCCGCTGCTGATCATCGCCGAGGACGTCGACGGCGAGGCGCTGTCCACCCTCGTGGTGAACAAGATCCGCGGCACCTTCAACGCGGTCGCCGTCAAGGCCCCGGGCTTCGGCGACCGCCGCAAGGCGATCCTCGGCGACCTGGCCACCCTGACCGGCGGCACGGTCATCTCCGAGGAGGTCGGCCTCAAGCTCGACCAGGTCGGCGTGGACGTGCTGGGCACCGCCCGCCGCGTGACCATCACCAAGGACGAGACCACCGTCGTCGACGGTGCCGGTGACAGCGAGGCCGTGGCCGGCCGCGTCGCCCAGATCAAGGGTGAGATCGCCGCCACCGACTCCGACTGGGACCGCGAGAAGCTGCAGGAGCGCCTGGCCAAGCTGGCCGGCGGCGTCTGCGTCATCAAGGTCGGCGCCGCCACCGAGGTGGAGCTGAAGGAGCGCAAGCACCGCCTGGAGGACGCCATCTCGGCGACCCGTGCCGCGGTCGAGGAGGGCATCGTCGCCGGTGGCGGCGCCTCCCTGGTGCACGCCGCCAAGGTGCTGGACGGCGGCCTGGGCCTGTCGGGCGACGAGGCGACCGGTGTCGCGGTCGTCCGCAAGGCGCTGCACGAGCCGCTGCGCTGGATCGCCCAGAACGCCGGCCTGGAGGGCTACGTCATCACCTCCAAGGTCGCCGAGCTGGAGATCGGCCAGGGCTACAACGCGGCCACCGGCGAGTACGGCGACCTGGTGAAGGCCGGCGTCATCGACCCGGTCAAGGTCACCCGCTCCGCCCTGGAGAACGCGGCCTCGATCGCCTCCCTGCTGCTCACCACCGAGACCCTCGTGGTGGAGAAGAAGGAAGAGGAGGCCGAGGCGGGCCACGGCCACGGTCACGGCCACTCGCACTGACGCCTGACGGTCGAGGGGGGGGGCGCCGGCGCCGCCCGCGCGGGGGGGGGCCGCGCCGCGGCGGGGGGGGGCGGGGGGTGGTGTGATTATCACT
>NZ_JBHWIR010000020.1:29559-51418 GCF_042731835.1 Kitasatospora sp. NPDC059817
ACCCACACCACCGCTGTGGGGGGGGCCCGCGGCGCCCGCGCCCCGCGGCCCCCGGGCGGGCGCCCCCCCCCCCCCCCCGGCGTGTCCGGCGTTTGAGGCTTCAATCATCAGTAGAATTTTGCCATTGGCAAAGATTGCCTTATAACTAAGGCATGATCGAGGCCCGTCACCTGCGCGTCCTGCGTGCTGTCGCCCGCACCGGCTCCTTCTCCGCCGCCGCTCGCGAGCTGGGCTGTACGCAGCCCGCCATCAGTCAGCAGATGAAGGCCCTGGAGAAGTCGGTGGACACCCCGCTGGTGGTCCGCTGCGGCCGGGGCATGCAGCTCAGCGAGGCGGGGCGGGTGCTGCTCAAGCACGCCACCGGGATCCTGGCCGGGCTCTCCGCCGCCGAGGAGGAGATCGCCGCGATCGCCGGGCTGCGGGCCGGCCGGGTGCGGCTGGTCTCCTTCCCGACCGCGAGCTCCACCCTGGTGCCGCCCGCGGTCGCCCGGCTGCGGGACAGCCATCCGGGGGTGCGCGTGTCGCTGGTCGAGGCGGAGCCGCCGGAGTCGCTGGCGATGCTGCGCGGCGGCGAGTGCGAGATCGCGCTGGCCTTCCGCTACCCGCAGTCCGACGGCGGCGCCGCGCTGCCGGCGCCCGCGCACGGGACGCCGCGCGAGGCGCGGGCCGAGGCCAACCTGGAGGCACAGCAGCTGAGTGCCGGCTCCGACTGGTCCGATCTGGTGGTCACCCCGCTGCTGGACGACCCGCTGGTGGGCCTGCTGCCCGCCGCGCACCGGCTGGCGGGGCGCGGCAGGCCGGTGGAGCTGGCCGAGCTGGCGGGGGAGCAGTGGATCGCGGGCTGCCCGCAGTGCCGGGGGCACCTGGTGGAGCTGTGCGCGGCGGCGGGCTTCGAGCCCCGGATCGACTTCGCGACCGACGACTATCCGGCGGTGGTCGGCCTGGTGGCGGCCGGACTGGGGGTGGCGGTGCTGCCCCGGCTGGCGCTGCAGTCGGTGCGCCCGGACGGGGTGTCGACGGTGCCGGTGCGGACGGCCGCGGGGGCGCCGGCGGTGCGGCAGGTGGTCGCGCTGACCCTGCCGGATCTGGCCGAGGTGCCGGCTGTGGCGCTGATGCTGGAGCGGCTGGCGGGGTCGGCCGGGCGCTGACCTCTGGGGCCTGAGCGTTCTGGACCGGGCTTGAACAGCCCGAAACGCCGCGAGGAAACGTTTCTTCACGGCGCGCCGTGGAGGCGGGGCTAGCGCCGGGCGATCGCCGGCGGGGTCAGCGGGACCTCCACCAGCCGGTGCCGCGAACGCCCCAGCATCTCCTCGCGCTCGTCCTCGGTCATCCCGCCCCAGACGCCGTACGGCTCGCGGACCGCCAGCGCGTGCGCCGCGCACTCGGTGATCACCGGGCAGCGCATGCAGACCTCCTTGGCACTGGCCTCGCGTGAACTCCGCGCGGCCCCGCGTTCGCCCTCGGGGTGGAAGAAGAGCGAACTGTCCACGCCACGGCAGGCTGCGGAGAGCTGCCAGTCCCAGAGGTCCGCGTTGGGACCTGGGAGGCGGGAGAAATCTGCCATGGCTCATTCCCTTCAGAGGCTCGTCGGCCGTGGGCCGGCGCTCAGCGGGCTGCTGCTGGGCGGCGCGGCGGGCGTCGATGCACTGGTGTGGACACCTGGAAATATGACTTACGGCAACTCCATGGACAAGTCACCCACAGAGTGGCACAACAGTCAATGACCATACGAAAGCTATAAAAACGGGCAAAGTGGGCAAGGGGCTCGGCGGGCGCGGGCGTGGCATTCGGGTGGCCGACGGGCGCGCGACACTCCGCGCCGGTGTGCGGGTCGTGCGCCCACCGCGCGCGAGCTGGGCAAAAGTGCGGCGTGTGCACCGCGATGCGGCTGATCGGTAATGGGTTGGCCACGTACAGTGGTGGAGATGGCCCCGAAGGCCGTAACTCATTCGAGTGACGGTCGTTGGAAGTGCGGAGGCGGTTAGCGGGCGCCGGACGTCGGGAACGATCGCGGGGAATTTGAGGCGATCAGCACGGACTCTGTCGCCGATCGGCCGTGTCGGAGAGGTTCGTACCAGCCAGGAGGCTCAACGTGACGCGGATCAGCTGCGGAGGACGACGGTCATGACTTCCGTTCTCGTTTGCGACGATTCCCCGCTCGCCCGCGAGGCGCTTCGCCGCGCGGTCGCGACCGTACCCGGTGTGGACCGGGTCACCACCGCGACGAACGGGGAGGAGGTCCTCCGCCGCTGGGTGGCCGACCGCTCCGATCTCGTTCTGATGGACGTCCGGATGCCCGGCCTCGGCGGGGTCGAGACGGTCCGGCGGCTGCTGTCCGCCGATCCGGGCGCGCGGATCATCATGCTCACCGTCGCCGAGGACCTCGACGGGGTCGCGCTCGCGGTGGCCGCGGGCGCCCGCGGGTACCTGCACAAGGACGCCTCGCGCGCCGAACTGCGGGCCACCGTCACCCAGGCCCTCGCCGACCCGACCTGGCGGCTCGCCCCGCGCCGGCTGCGCAGCCCCGACATGGGCGCGGCGCCCACGTTGACGGCGCGTGAGATCCAGGTGCTGGAGGGCATGAGCCACGGCCGCAGCAACGCCGAGATCGGCCGCGAGCTGTTCCTGTCCGAGGACACCGTCAAGACCCACGCCCGACGGCTGTTCAAGAAGCTCGGGGCCTCCGACCGCGCGCACGCGGTGGCGCTGGGTTTCCGCTGGGGCCTGGTCCGCTGACCGCCGGTGGCGCCGCCGGCTGCGGCGCGCCGCCGACGGTTCCCGGGACGGACGCCGTCCGGGCGTGTGACGTTACGGTCCCGAGGTTGCACCATGGAGTAGTGGAGCACCTCGGGGACCAGCGGACAGGCACTGCGGCGAACCACACGGCCGCAGCACATTCGGCGGACGGCGCGAAGGACGGGACCACCGACGGCGGCGGGGCGGGAGGCGGCACGGTGCAGGAGGGGCCGGTGGTGCGCGGCGGCACGCCGTACGGCACCGCAGCGCATAACGTTCCGGTGCACAACTCCGGACGCGGTGCCGCGTTTTCCCGCGCGACCAGGCACCATGGACCGATGCGTGACGACGTCGCCGGTGCGGCCGGCCAGGCGGACCCGGTGGAGGCCGAGCCCTCCGGCCCGGGTGGCGATCCGTCGTACGCCGACCCCGGCGGCCCCGGCGCGGTGCCCGGCCCCGGTCGACCGCCGGTGCTCGGCGCGGGCGGCTCCCCGCTGGTGGGCGAGCTCGTCGCGGCCGCCGTCCGCGGTGAGGGCCCGGCCATCGACGCCCTGCTCGCCTACGTCCATCCGCTGGCGCTGCGCTACTGCCGCGGCCGGCTCGTGCGGCTGCCCGGCGGCGCCCGGCACCACGTGGACGACGTCGCGCAGGAGGTCTGCGTCGCGGTGCTGTGCGCGCTGCCCCGGTACAAGGACCAGGGGCGGCCGTTCGAGGCCTTCGTCTACGGCATCGCCGCGCACAAGATCGCCGATCTGCAGCGGGCCGCGATGCGCGGGCCCGGCTCGACGGTCGTCCCGCAGGACGACCTGCCGGAGGTGCCGGACGAGGCGCTCGGCCCGGAGGAGCAGGCGCTGCTGAGCAGCGACGCGGCCTGGGCCAAGGAACTGCTCTCCAACCTGCCGGCCCGTCAGCGCGAACTGGTGCTGCTGCGGGTGGCCGCCGGGCTCTCGGCGGAGGAGACCGGCGAGGTGCTGGGGATGTCCCCGGGCGCCGTCCGGGTGGCGCAGCACCGGGCGCTCAGCCGGCTGCGGGCGCTCGCGGAGGAGTCCTCCTAGGTCCTGTCCGGCAAGATCCGCCGGTCAGGACCTAAGTCCTGACCGGCCGGAATGAGCCACGGGGGGCCGGTGTTGTCAAGGGCACACGAGGACACATTCGCCGTGCCAGTACCATGGGGTATCGGCGCCTGGGCGGGTTGCCAAAGTTTCGCGGGTGCGCGCGGGGTTCCCCTGGAGGTTCCTCCAAAACCACCCGGCTTCGGCGGTCTGCTGCGAGTGAGCGATGAACGCGCCCCACCCTCAGGGCGTGAGCGGAATAGGCCGGCCACGGAAGGTACCCCCCAAATGTCTTACAACGCCGCAGGCGTACCCGAGAAGTTCGCCATGCTCGGGCTCACGTTCGATGACGTCCTGCTGCTGCCCGGGGCTTCCGCGGTGCTGCCGAACCAGGTCGACACCTCCTCGCGGGTCTCCCGGAACGTGCGCGTCAACATCCCGCTGCTCTCCGCCGCGATGGACAAGGTCACCGAGGCGCGGATGGCGATCTCGATGGCCCGCCAGGGCGGCGTCGGCGTGCTGCACCGCAACCTGTCGGTCGAGGACCAGGCCAACCAGGTCGACCTGGTGAAGCGCTCCGAGTCCGGCATGGTCACCGACCCGATCACGGTCGGCCCGAACACCACGCTGGCCGAGGCCGACGCGCTGTGCGCCAAGTTCCGCATCTCCGGCGTGCCGATCGCGGACGAGGCCGGCAAGCTGCTCGGCATCGTCACCAACCGTGACATGGCCTTCGAGTCGGACCGCAGCCGCCAGGTCCGCGAGATCATGACCCCGATGCCGCTGATCACCGGCAAGGTCGGCATCTCCGGGGTGGACGCGATGGCGCTGCTGCGCCGCCACAAGATCGAGAAGCTGCCGCTGGTCGACGACGAGGGCCGGATCAAGGGCCTGATCACCGTCAAGGACTTCGTCAAGGCCGAGCAGTACCCGAACGCCGCCAAGGACGCCGAGGGTCGTCTGCTGGTCGGTGCCGCCGTCGGTGCCAGCGCCGAGGCGTTCGACCGGGCCCAGGCCCTGGTCGAGGCCGGTGCGGACTTCCTGGTCGTGGACACCTCGCACGGCCACAGCCACAACGCGCTGGCCTGGATCGGGAAGATCAAGTCGGCCGTCGGGATCGACGTGGTCGGCGGCAACGTGGCCACCCGTGACGGCGCCCAGGCGCTGATCGACGCCGGCGTGGACGGCGTCAAGGTCGGCGTCGGCCCCGGCTCCATCTGCACCACCCGCGTGGTCGCCGGCATCGGCGTCCCGCAGATCACCGCCATCTACGAGGCCGCGGTGGCCTGCCAGGCGGCCGGCGTGCCGGTCATCGGCGACGGCGGCCTGCAGTACTCCGGCGACATCGGCAAGGCGCTGGCCGCCGGCGCCGACACCGTGATGCTGGGCTCGCTGCTGGCCGGCTGCGAGGAGTCCCCGGGTGAGCTGATGTTCATCAACGGCAAGCAGTTCAAGTCCTACCGCGGCATGGGCTCGCTGGGCGCGATGCAGTCCCGCGGCCAGGGCCGCTCGTACTCCAAGGACCGCTACTTCCAGGCCGAGGTGGCCTCGGACGACAAGCTCGTCCCCGAGGGCATCGAGGGCCAGGTGCCCTACCGCGGCCCGCTGTCGGCCGTGCTGCACCAGCTGGTCGGCGGCCTGCGCCAGACCATGGGCTACGTCGGCGCCGCCACCATCGCCGAGATGGAGAGCAAGGGCCGCTTCGTCCGGATCACCTCGGCGGGCCTCAAGGAGAGCCACCCGCACGACATCCAGATGACCGTCGAGGCGCCGAACTACTCCAACCGCTGAGTCCGCGCTTCCCAAGGGCCCGTCGCCGCACCGCGGCGCCGGGCCCTTCGGCGCGCCCGGGGGCGGGCCCCGCGCCCCGGAGGCGAGCGCGCGAGGCAACCGGGGTGCGGGATACTGGGGGCGGCCGGGGTGACCCGGCGGGCATGAGCAACAAACCAGAAGGGCTCGAAGTGACTGAGATCGAGATCGGGCGAGGCAAGCGCGGCCGACGGGCGTACTCCTTCGACGACATCGCCGTCGTCCCCAGCCGCCGTACCCGGGACCCGAAGGAGGTCTCGATCGCCTGGCAGATCGACGCCTACCGCTTCGAGCTGCCGTTCCTGGCCGCCCCGATGGACAGCGTGGTCTCGCCGCAGCAGGCCATCGCCATCGGCCGCCTCGGCGGCCTCGGCGTGCTGAACCTCGAAGGCCTCTGGACCCGCTACGAGGACCCGCAGCCGCTGCTCGACGAGATCGCCACGATCACCGACGAGGCCGCCGCGACCCGCCGCCTCCAGGAGATCTACGCCGCGCCGATCCGCGCCGAGCTGATCAAGCAGCGGATCCAGGAGGTCCGCGACTCCGGTGTGGTCACCGCCGCCGCGCTCTCGCCGCAGCGCACCGCCGAGTTCTCCAAGGCCGTCGTGGACGCCGGCGTCGACGTCTTCGTCATCCGCGGCACCACCGTCTCGGCCGAGCACGTGTCCAGCGGCGCGGAGCCGCTCAACCTCAAGCAGTTCATCTACGAGCTGGACGTCCCGGTGATCGTCGGCGGCTGCGCCACGTACACCGCGGCCCTGCACCTGATGCGCACCGGCGCGGCTGGCGTGCTGGTCGGCTTCGGCGGCGGCGCCGCCCACACCACCCGGGGCGTCCTCGGCATCCAGGTGCCGATGGCCACCGCCGTCGCCGACGTGGCCGCCGCCCGCCGGGACTACATGGACGAGTCCGGCGGCCGCTACGTGCACGTGATCGCGGACGGCGGCGTCGGCTACAGCGGCGACATCCCGAAGGCCGTCGCCTGCGGCGCCGACGCGGTGATGATCGGTGCCGCGCTGGCCCGCGCCACCGACGCGCCCGGCAAGGGCTTCCACTGGGGCATGGAGGCCGTCCACGAGGAGCTGCCGCGCGGCAAGCGGGTGGACCTCGGCACGGTCGGCACCACCGAGGAGATCCTGACCGGTCCCTCGCACACCCCCGACGGCACCATGAACCTGTTCGGCGCGCTGCGCCGCGCGATGGCCACCACCGGCTACACCGAGCTCAAGGAGTTCCAGCGGGTCGAGGTGACCGTCAACCCGGCGCTCAACCACCGCTGAGACGCGTCGTGGTGAAGGCCCCCGTCGGTTCCGCCGGCGGGGGCCTCGGGCTGTCCGGACCGGCGTCAGCCGCGGTTGGCGGTGCGGCGGGTGAGGAGGAAGCCGCCGACCAGGGCGATCCCGTAGAAGGCGAGGTCGAGCGCGCGCAGCTCGGCGCGCCAGTGCGCCAGGGCGTCGTGCGGCAGGCCGCGCGGGCCGGGGCCGGCCGCGTGCACCCGGCGGAGCTGGCCGGTCAGCTGGCCGAGCAGCAGCGCGCAGGCCGCGAGCAGCGCGCCGAGCAGCGGCAGCACCCGGCTGCGGCCGCCGAGCCGGCCGAGCGGTAAGGCGACCAGGGCGGCGAGGGCGATGGCCAGCCAGCCGAGGCTGTCCGCGGCCCGGGCCGGCGCGCAGCCGTAGGCCAGGCCGCCGAGCAGCATGGCGAGGACGGCGAGGGCGACCGCCAGGGCGGTGCGGCGGCGCGGGCCCGTCCGGTGGGAGCGGACGGTGGGGACGTATCCGGCCACCGGGACACCGGGCATACCGGGCGCGACGTAGCCCTCGGGGGAATCCAGGGTGGGTGTGACCGAGTAGTGCTGGGCGGTGCGCGGCCGGCCCGACTGGCCGTCAGCGCCCGGTGCGGGTGCGGTCATGGGCGTCGGATCCCCCCGGAAAGACGATGAGCTGCCGAACGGTAGCAGCGCCCCGGCCAGATCTTGGCGAGTTTTCGATCACAGATCGGGCACGGAGCGCCGCACCCGATCCGGTATGCCCCGGATCGGGTGCGGGGGTCGGGTGGTCCCGGCCCCCGGGGACAGGGGATGATGGAGACTTGGGCGTTCGGGCCTGAGGCCGGGCCGACACGCCGTCACCACGACCGCCAGCAGCACATGGGGGAACGTTCCGAATGACCCAGGCGCAGGGTTCCACCGGCCGCCTCCTGGCCGGCCGCTACCGGCTGAACGGCGTGCTCGGGCGCGGCGGCATGGGCACCGTCTGGCGCGCCGAGGACGAGATGCTGGGGCGGACCGTCGCGGTCAAGGAACTGCGGATGAACGCCAGCGTCGAGGAGGAGGAGAAGCACCGGCTGATCGTCCGGACGCTGCGCGAGGCCAAGGCCACCGCGCGGATCCGGCACAACTCGGCGGTCACCGTCTTCGACGTGGTCGACGAGGACGACCGGCCGTGGATCGTCATGGAGCTGGTCGAGTCCCGCTCGCTGGCCGACGTCATCCGGGAGGACGGGCCGCTGGCCCCCGCCCGGGCCGCCGAGATCGCGCTCGACGTGCTCGGCGTGCTGAGCGCCGCGCACGCGCTGGGCATCCTGCACCGGGACGTCAAGCCGTCCAACGTGCTGATCGGCGACGACGGCCGGGTCGTGCTCACCGACTTCGGCATCGCCAGCGTGGAGGGCGACGCCTCGGTCACCTCCACCGGCATGCTGGTCGGCGCCCCCTCGTACATATCCCCGGAGCGGGCCCGCGGGCAGAAGCCCGGGCCGCCGGCCGACCTGTGGTCGCTGGGCGGCACGCTGTACGCGATGGTCGAGGGCCGGCCGCCGTACGACCGGGGCTCGGCGCTGGCCACCCTGACCGCGGTGATGACCGAGGAGCTGACCGCCCCGGTGAACGCCGGGGCGCTGCAGCCGGTGATCGAGGGGCTGCTCGCCAAGGACCCGGCCGAGCGGCTGGACGCCTCGCAGACCCGGTCGATGCTGAAGCGGGTCGTCGCGGAGGCCACCTCGAAGGCCGAGTCGACCACCGTGCACGCGCTGCCGGTCGAGAGTCCGGCCGCCGCCGCGGAGCCCGAGGAGGCCCCGGCCGAGGCCGAGGAGGGCCGCAAGCGGTCCATCGGGGGGCTGCTGGGGACGGTCCGGGTGGGCAGCCGGGCCAAGGACGAGGAGCCCGCCGCCGTGGCGGAGCCCGTCGTGGAGCCGGCGCCCGAGCCCGCCTCGCCGTCCTCGGACGTGGCATCGGGCTCGGCTTCGGGTTCGCTCGCGGCGTCGGGTTCGGCTCCGGCGGCCGAGCCGATCCGGCCGGTGACCAGCGAGTGGACCCTGGGCGCCACGCAGGCGGCCGGCGCCGACCCGCGCAACGGACGGCGGCGGCTGGCCGTCGTCACCGTGGTGCTGGTCCTGCTGCTGATCGCCGGGGTGGTCGCGGTGCTCCAGGCCGTCGGCAACGGGGACGACTCGTCGGCGAACGGCGCGGGCGCCACCTCGTCGGTCTCGACCAGCTCCGAGGCCGGGCCGAGCGGGACCCCGGCCGCCTCCGTTCCGGCGGCGGAGCCGGAGCCGGGCACCGACAAGCCCGCCCCGGACAAGCCGGCCACCGACACACCGGCCCCCGACAAGCCGGCCGACACGCCCGGCCCCTCTGCGGCCAACCCGCCGGCCGCCGGCGCGCCCGCCACCACCCCCGCGCAGAGCCCGACCCCGCCGGGGGCCGCCGTCCCGGCCGGTTACCACGAGTACAAGGACCCGACCGGCTTCTCGGTCGTCCTGCCGGACTGGCTCCAGCCGGCCGGTTCGGAGGGCGTCCGCCGGATCTTCAAGGGCAACGGCAGTACCCTGACCATCGAGTGGACCACCACCCCCGGCCCCAGCGCCGTCGCCGACTGGCAGGACTCCGAGCCGGGCCTGCGTTCGAAGGTCACCAACTACCAGCGGGTCAACCTGGCCGCGATCAACTACCGGCAGTGGAGCAACGCGGCCGACTGGGAGTGGATCAGCGGCACGCCGCGCACGCACTCGCTCAACCGGGGCTTCGTCACCGGGAACCCGGCCAAGTACGGCTACGCGATCTACTGGATCACCCCGGACGCGGACTGGGGTGCCCCGGCCAACTCCCAGGCCCGGGACACGGCCTTCGCCACCTTCCAGCCCGCGCCGTAGGGCGCTAGGCCTAGCCGATCAGGCGGGCCTTGGCCCGGGTGAACTCCTCGTCGGTGAGCGCACCGGAGGCGTGCAGGGCGGCCAACCGCTCCAGCTGGCCGAGGAGTTGGTCGCCCGCGCCGAGTTCGGCGGGGGCGGTGTCGGCCGCCGGCCCGGCGGCCGACGCGGCCTTGCGGGCGAGCCGGGCGGCCTCCCGGAGCTGCTCGGCGAAGACGTCGGCCTTGGCCACGTCCTCGAACCGGTGCGAGCCGGTCAGTGCGACGATCGTGAGCACGTCGCCGTTGAGCTTGGTCCTGGCCACGGTCGCGTCCGTGACCGCCGTAAGCGGAACCGGGACCGGCGGTTTACCGTCCTTGAGAAAGAGCAGTCGGTGGGTGGTGAGAACGAGCACGCCCTTGCGGAAGTGGTCGGGATGGCGCCCGGCCGTCGAGGCGACCGGATTCTCGCCGTCGATGACGACCGCCTCCACCGTGCGCACGGCCTCGGCCTGATTGGCTTGGCTGTTGTTTCCCGCCACCTTGAAGGCGGTGTCGATCAGATCGGTCCAGTCCATGGGACCGAGCGTAAAGGAGCCGCTCAGTAGGCTGCTCGGCGAGCGAGAGGAACTGGCATGCGAGGCGGCCCGGAGCAGTTGCTGGCGGGGCGGTACCGGCTGACGGACCGTCCCGAACTCCTGCGGGCCCTGGCGGTGGACGACCGCACCGGGGAGTCCGTGCTGCTGCGAGCCCTGGAGCTGCCGGCGCTGCTGACCACCGGTCAGGACCTGGACGGCGAGGTGCCCGCGCACGCCGACCGGCTGGTCCGCCGGGTGGCGGCGGTCGGCTCGGCCGCGCCGACCGGGCACCCCCGGCTGCTGCGCGGGCTCGGTGCCTTCGTCGAGGGCGAACTGCTGTGGACGGTGGAGGAGCGGTCGGGCGCCATGACGCTGGCGGACCTGGCGGCGGTCGGACCGGTGCCGCCCTACCGGGCGGCGGAGCTGGCGGCGGACCTGGCCGGTGCGCTGCGGGCGCTGCACGAGGACGGACTCGTCCACGGCAACCTGACCGCCGAGTCCGTGCTGGTCTGCGAGGACGGCGCGGCGATGCTCGGCGGGCTGCTGTCCGGGGTGGCGCAGGAGGCGCTGGCCGAGGACCTCGGCGGCCCGGGCGGGCGCCGCCGGTACGAGGTGCGGGCCACCCTGGTCGGCCCGGTGGCGGAGCGCTGGCCGCTGGACGGCGGCCCGGCGGGCGACTGCTGGGCGCTCGGGGTGCTGGTGCAGCGGCTGGTCACCGGCCGCTCGCCGTTCCCGGACGGTGGCGTGCCGGAGCTGGTGTCGGCGGTCCGGGACGGGCGGCGGGAGCCCGCGGCGGCCTGCGGGCCGCTGGCGCCGCTGGTCGAGCGGCTGCTGCAGCCCGACCCCTCGCTGCGGCCGACCGCCGAGGAGGCCCGCCGGGAGTTGGCGGCGCTGCTCGCGGGCGCGCCGGAGCCGGTCGACGAGGAGTGGGCGGCGCGGGCGCTGGTGCTGAGACCGGAGGCCCCGCTGGTGCGGCGCCGGCGGGGGCGGGGTGGTGGACGAGGGCGGTCGGAGGTCGTCGTGGGCGCGAACGCCGGCGCGAACGCCGGGGCGGGCGCCGGGCGGCCGGACGAGGTGCGGCCGCCGCGGATACCTCCGGCGCTGTTCGGCCCGTTGCTGGTGGGGGGCGTGTTCCTGCTGCTGGTGCTCGGGGTGGCCGCGGTGGTGCTGTTCGCAGGCTGACGGCCCCGGAGTGTCCCGGACCGTCGGTCCGACGGGCGAGCGTGATTACCGGGGCTGGCAAGGTGCGCCTAATGTGTGCGTGGGATTTGTTCGAACAGTGGTCTGCACCAGGCCCTCCGTCGCTGTGACGGCAGACGGATGTGAGGGGGAGTGGTCGCCGATGGGCGTGCAGGACCGGCCGGAGACGGCCGAGACGGAGCGGCTGCTGGCCGGGCGGTACGAGCTGGGCGACCGGCTCGGCCGCGGCGGGATGGGGACCGTCTGGCGGGCCTGGGACCGGATGCTGAACCGCGAGGTCGCGGTGAAGGAACTGACCGTCAACCACCTGCCCGAGGACGAGCTGCAGATCCTGCACGCCCGGATGAAGCGGGAGGCCAGCGCGGCCGCCCGGATCAAGCACCCCGGCGTGATCACGGTGCACGACGTGCTGGAGCAGGACGGCCGGCCGTGGATCGTGATGGAGCTGGTCGACGGCCGCTCGCTGGCCGACGTGATCAGCCAGGACGGCACCCTGCAGCCGCGCGCCGTCGCCGAGGTCGGCAGCCAGGTGCTCGCCGCACTGCACCGCGGCCACCAACTCGGCGTCCTGCACCGCGACGTGAAGCCGGCCAACGTGCTGCTGGAGCGCGGCACCGGGCGGGTGGTGCTGCTGGACTTCGGCATCGCGACGTACGAGGGCTCGGCCGAACTGACCCGGCCGGGTGACCTGGTCGGCTCGCCGGACTACCTGGCGCCGGAGCTCGCCCAGGGCGAGCGGCCCGGGCCGGCCTCCGACCTGTGGGGCCTCGGGGCGACGCTGTACGCCGCGGTGGAGGGCCAGTCGCCGTTCCGCCGGACCTCGCCGATCACCACGCTGGCCGCCGTGGTGGGCGAGCCGCTGCCGGAGCCGGTCCGGGCCGGGCCGCTGGGCCCGGTGCTGGCCGCGCTGATGGCCAAGGACCCGGCCGAGCGACCGAACGCGGACGAGGCCGCCCGGATGCTGGCCGAGGTGCAGGCCGGGCACACGATCGGCCTGAAGCCGGTCGCGCCGCTGCGCGCGCCCACCCAGTCGGTGCCGGTGGTGGACCGCAGCGAGCGCCCGGCGGCGGAGGAGGACCCCGAGGAGGAGGACGCGCCGGGGGCGACGGCGGCGGAGGCCGAGGAACCGACCGGGGCGCGCTCGGGGGCCGTTCCGGACACCACCGGGGGCGTGGCCGCCGAGGCGGCAGCGCCCACCGCCGAGGTCGCGCCGGTGGCGCACCCCGTCACGCCCGCGCGCGGGCCGGCCAAGCGCCGCAGCACCCTGAAGATCGTCGTGATCGCGGTGGCCGTCGGCCTGCTGGCGGCCGGCGCGACCTTCCTCGCCACCCGACACACCACCACCGGGCACGTCGCCGCCCCCACGGCCGACGATCCCGTCCCGACCGCCTCCGTCAGCCCGGACCCGACCAGCGACGCCAGCCCGGGACCGGCGGCGCCCAACGGCTACCACTGGGTCGACGACCCGGCCGGCTTCCGCTTCCCGCTGCCCTCGGTCAGCCCGGCCTGGCAGCGCAGTGCCACGCCCGACAACCAGGTCTACTACAGCCCCGACAACAAGGTGCACTACCTGCAGTTCGCGGTCACCGTCGGCCAGTCGGTCAAGCCGCTGGAGCACCTGCGGCAGATGGAGGCCACCGTCTCCAAGAACCTGAAGGACTACAAGCAGCACAAGATGACCGGCGTCGCGGTGAACGGCCACGAGGCGGCCGTCTGGGAGTTCAGCTACCTCGCCAAGGAGGGCGGCCGGCGCCGGGCGGTCGAGGCCGAGTTCATCGACGACGACGGCACCAGCTACGCGATCTACTCGTCCAGCCCGGACCGGGGCAACGAGTGGAACGAGGCGGAGCAGCGCTTCAACGCGGTGCTGCACTACTTCACGCCGACCCGCTGACCGGGGGCGCCCGCTCCGCCCGGCCGCGGCAGATTCTTGTTACCGACGGGTACCGGACCGGCCGCCGAGCGCCTAGGCTGCGCCGTATGTCGGACCTCACAGCAGGCGCAGCGGCCACCGAACACCCCGCGACCGGGAACCCGCCCGCCCCCGGCGGGGGCCGGACCGTCGCGGCGGCCGTCCCGCCGTCCCTGGTCGCCCGGTTGGCCGCCGGCGTCACCGCCACCGGCGAGCCCAGCCTGGTGGAGACCGTCGCCCCGCTGACCGGCGAGCGGCTGGCGAGCCTGCCGCAGTCCACCCCGGCCGACGTCGAGGTCGCCTTCGAACTGGCCCGCCGCGCCCAGCCGGCCTGGGCCGCGCTGCCGGTGCGCCGCCGCGCGGCCGTCCTGCTGCGCTTCCACGACCTGCTGCTCAAGCGGCAGGACGAGGTGCTGGACCTCGTCCAGGCCGAGACCGGCAAGGCCCGGCTGCACGCCTTCGAGGAGGTGCTGGCCACCGCCATGGCCGCCCGGCACTACGGGCGGGCCGCGCACGGCTACCTCCGGGACAAGCGGCGCGGCGGGGCGCTGCCGGTGCTCACCCACGCGGTCGAGGCCCGCCGGCCCAAGGGCGTGATCGGCCACATCTCGCCCTGGAACTACCCGCTGGAGCTGTCCGTCGGCGACGTCCTGCCCGCCTTCGCGGCCGGCAACGCCGTGGTCAACAAGCCGGACACGCAGACCGCGCTGACCGCGCTGTGGGCCCGCGAGCTGCTGATCGAGGCCGGGCTGCCGGCCGACCTGTGGCAGGTCGTGCTCGGCGACGGCCCGGTGATCGGCCCCGCCGTGGTGGAGCACGCCGACTACGTCTCGTTCACCGGCTCCACCCGCACCGGCCGCGAGGTCGCCCAGCGCGCCGCCGCCCGGCTGGTCGGCGCCTCGCTCGAACTCGGCGGCAAGAACGCCATGCTGGTCCTCGCCGACGCCGACCTCGACCGGGCCGCCGCGGGCGCCGTGCGGGCCTGCTTCTCCTCCGCCGGGCAGCTGTGCATCTCGATCGAGCGGCTGCTGGTGCACCGCTCGGTGGCCGACGACTTCCTGGAGCGCTTCGCCGCCCGCACCCGGGCGCTGCGCCTCGGCGGCGGCCTCGCCTACGGCGCCGACATGGGCTCGCTGGTCTCCGTCCGCCAGCTGGAGGCCACCACCCGGCACGTGGAGGAGGCGGTCAAGGCGGGCGCCACCGTGCTGGCCGGCGGCCGGGCCCGGCCCGACCTCGGCCCGTACTTCTTCGAGCCGACCATCCTCGACGGGGTGACCCCGGACATGGCGGTCTGCGGCGAGGAGACCTTCGGCCCGGTCGTCTCCGTCTACCGCTTCGACACCGACGACGAGGCGGTGTCCGCCGCCAACTCCACGCCGTACGGCCTGAACTCCAGCGTCTGGACCAGGGACACCCGGCGCGGCCGGGCGGTCGGGGCCCGGTTGCGCACCGGCACGGTCAACGTCAACGAGGCCTACGCGGCCGCGTACGGCTCGATCGGCTCGCCGATGGGCGGCATGGGCGACTCCGGGCTCGGCCGCCGCCACGGTGCCGAGGGCATCCTGCGCTTCACCGAGGCGCAGACCGTCGCGACCCAGCGGCTGATGCCGATCGCGCCCGCGTTCGGCCTGGACGACCGGCAGTTCGCCGCGGTGATGACCGGCGGGCTGCGGGTGCTGAAGGCGCTGCGGTTCAAGTAGCCGTCCCGGACCGGGGGTTCGCTCCCGTGGTCGGAGCCGGCCCGGCCGGTGGTCCGATCCGCCCGTCCTGTGGCCAGGTTCCGTCCTGTGGTCAGGTTCGCCCGTCCCGTAGTTCAGTTCGCGTCCCGAAGGAGCAGTGGCAGATGGTGGAGTCCGGCGGTGCGGCGGAGTTCGACTACGACGTGGTCGTGGTCGGCTCCGGCTTCGGTGGTTCGGTCGCCGCGCTGCGGCTGACCGAGAAGGGCTACCGGGTCGCCGTCCTGGAGGCCGGCCGGCGCTTCGAGCGGGACGAACTGCCCAGGAACTCCTGGGACCTGCCGAACTACCTGTGGGCGCCGAAGCTCGGCCTCTACGGCATCCAGCGGATCCACCTGCTGGCCAACGTGCTGATCCTGGCCGGCGCCGGGGTCGGCGGCGGCTCGCTGAACTACGCCAACACCCTGTACGTGCCGCCGAAGGCCTTCTTCGAGGACCGCCAGTGGC
Source organism: Kitasatospora sp. NPDC059817 (assembly GCF_042731835.1). Classification (NCBI taxonomy): domain Bacteria; kingdom Bacillati; phylum Actinomycetota; class Actinomycetes; order Kitasatosporales; family Streptomycetaceae; genus Kitasatospora; species Kitasatospora sp. NPDC059817. The sequence goes on from NZ_JBHWIR010000020.1 coordinate 45,154, forward strand.
GCCACATCACCGACTGGCAGGAGGAGTTGGCGCCGTTCTACGACCAGGCGCAGCGGATGCTCGGGGTCCGGCTCAACCCGACCGTCACCCCCTCCGACGTGCACCTCAAGGCCGCCGCCGAGCAGATGGGGGTGGGCGACACCTTCCACATGGCGCCGGTCGGGGTCTTCTTCGGGGACGGCCAGGACGCCGGCGGCCGGGCCGGGGCGGCGCCCGGGGACGAGGTCGCCGACCCGTACTTCGGCGGCGCCGGGCCGGCCCGCAAGGCCTGCGTGGAGTGCGGCGAGTGCATGACCGGCTGCCGGCACGGGGCGAAGAACATGCTCACCGAGAACTACCTGCACCTGGCCGAGCGGGGCGGCGCCGAGATCCACCCGCTCACCACGGTGGCCCGGATCCGGGAGCTTCCCGGCGCCGACGGGAGCCGCGGCTACGCGGTGGACGTGCGCCGGACCGACTCCCGCTCCCGCACCGACCGGGTGAAGGCGGGCGCACGGACCATCACCGCCGCCCGGGTGGTGGTCGCGGCCGGGACGTACGGCACCCAGTCGCTGCTGCACCGGATGCGTGACGGGGGGCACCTGCCCCGGATCTCCGGCCGGCTCGGCGAGCTGACCCGCACCAACTCCGAGGCGCTGGTGGGCGCGCAGACCACCGACCGGCGCTACGGCAGCCGGGTGGACTTCACCAAGGGCGTGGCGATCACCTCCTCGATCCACCCGGACGCCAGCACCCACATCGAGCCGGTCCGCTACGGCAAGGGCTCCAACGCGATGGGCGCGCTGTCGATAGCCCAGGTCAAGGGCGGCGGATGGGCCCCGCGCTGGCTGCGCTACCTGGGTGGGTCGGTGCGCCACCCGGTGACCTTCGCCCGCTCGATGAACCAGCACCGCTGGTCCGAGAAGACGATCATCGGCCTGGTGATGCAGTCGCTGGACAACTCGATCACCGTCTCGCTGAAGAAGGACCTGCTCGGCAAGAGCCGGCTCACCTCCGCCCAGGGCCACGGCGCCCCCAACCCGACCTGGATCCCGGCCGCCGAACAGGGCGCCCAGGCGCTGGCCGAGCAGATCAACGGCTTCGCCGGCAGCAGCGCCGGCGAGATCTTCGACATCCCGATGACCGCCCACTTCCTCGGCGGCTGCCCGATCGGCGACGCCCCCGAGACCGGCGTGGTCGACCCCTACCACCGGCTGTACGGCCACCCGGGGATCAGCGTGGTCGACGGCGCGGCCGTCTCCGCCAACCTCGGGGTGAACCCCTCGCTGACGATCACCGCGCAGGCCGAGCGTGCCATGTCGATGTGGCCCAACAAGGGCGAGGCGGACCGCCGCCCGGCCCAGGGCGAGGCCTACCGGCGGGTCGCCCCGGTGGCGCCGGCCCGGCCGGCCGTCCCGGAGGACGCGTTCGGCGCGCTCCGACTGCCGCTGCTGCCCGTCCCGGAGGTCCCGAAGAAGCGCGGCTGAGCAGGCCCCGACGGGCCAACCCGCCCGGCTCGGTACCCGGTTGACATTCGTTCGGATCCGATGGGATAAACGGGCTTTCTGGGGGACCAGGAACTCGTCGAGCGGGGGGAAACCGGTCCATGGCCATCTGCGCATCGTGCGGCGCGGCATCGGTGGAAGGGGCGCCCGCGTGCGTCTCGTGCGGGCGGCCGCTGACGCCGCCCCCGCCGACGGCCGCCATGCCCGCGGTACCTCCCGCGGTACCTCCCGCCGTTCCGCCCGCCGTACCGCCCCCGCCGGCGTACGGTCCGCCGTCCGCCGCGCCCGGGTACCCGCCGCCGCCTCCGCCTTCGCCGCCCGGCTACGGGCCGCCGCCGCCCGCGCCCGGGTACGGCCCGCCGCCCGGCTACGGCCCGGGCCACCCGCAGCCCGCCGGGCCGCCCACGCTGGGCAGCTGGGGCGCCGGGCAGCCGTACGACCCGCGGGCCGGCCGGCCGAACGTGCTGAGCCGGCTGCTCGGCGCGGACTGGCGCCCGGCGCTCCTGGTCGCCATCGCCCCGACCGCCGTGCTGCTGCTGGCGGCGCTGATCGTGGCGGTCCCGAGCGACTACCAGTACGCCTACCTGGTCCGGGCGCCCGGGTTCGGCGAGCGCTTCGGCGCCGCCCTGTCGATGGCGCTGAGCGCGCTCGGTGCGCCGTTCAAGCTCGGGTACACCACCGCGCTGCGACGCGGCGACGCGGCGGGCATGGACGCGCTGCTCCGGGCGGTGCCGCTGACGGTCACCGTGCTGTGGGCGCTGGCGCTCTGGCTCGGCCTGCGGACCGCGGCACGCCGCCGCCGGGCCGCCGGCCTCCAGCTCACCCGGGCCCAGGCCGCGGGCGAGGCGCTGCGCACCGCGGTGGTCCTGGCGGCGGTGACCGCGCTGCTCGGGTTGGCCGGCGGGACGTCCTGGGAGCCGCAGCGCACCGGCCTCGTCGGCCGCGCCCTCGGGGTGACGTACACCGTGGACTCCGGCTGGCTGGAGGCGACCGGCTGGACGGCCCTGCTCGCCGCGCTGACGGCCTTCGCCGTCCACGGCACCGACGCGCTGCGCTGGGCCGCCTGGCGCAGCCGGGCGGTGCGCGGCTGGGCGGTCGCCGCGCTCACGGCCGGCCGGGCGCTGGCGCTGTCACTGGGCCTGGCCTCGGTGACGGGCTTCGTGCTGGTCGCCGTCAACAGCGACGAGGGCTGGCAGACCCCGGTCTCGGCGGCCTTCCTGCCCAACCTCGGCCTGGGCCTGCTCGGCCTGGGCTCGGGGGCGACCTTGCAGGCGTTCAACGGGGCGAGCGGCGGGGCGAGCGACGCGGCGGTCGCGATCGGCGGCGACTGGCGGGACACCCCCGACAGGGGGGAAATCTCCTTCTTCGACCTGCACGACCAGACCGCCGACTGGCGCTGGACCGGCCTGCTGGCCCTCGCCACGGCGGGCGTCCTCGGCTGGTCGGCGTACCGGCGGCGGCTGGACGCGGCCGACCGGCTCCGGCTGGCGGCCGTCCACGCCGTGGCGCTCACCGCGCTGATGGCGGTGGGCGGTGCGCTGATGACGACCTCGACGTCCTCGGCGGTCGCGGGGTGGGACACCTTCGCCAACCAGACGGAGGTGTCCCGGGACACCTCGATCAACCTGGGCTTCGCCAGCGCGCTGGTGGCCAACCTGGTCTGGGCGGCGATCGGCGCGCTGCTGGTGCCGCCGCTGCTGGCGGCCGTCCGCGGCCGGGGCGCGGTGGCCCGCGAGGACGCCTACGGCGCTCCGCCGTACGGCGCGCCCCCGTACGGCGTGGTGCCGCCGCCGGGGGCGCCGTACGAGGCCGGGCCGGAGCCGCAGCCGTACGCCCCCGGGGCGGGGGTGGGCGACGTGGTCGGCTCGGACGACGCGCCGCTGGTGCCGCCGCCCGGGGCGTCGGCCGAGGAGCCGGTCGATCCGAGCGTCTGGCGCAAGCAGCCCTGAGCCGGGCAGCCGTGGGCGGAGCGGTCTGAGCGGAGCGGCCCTGAGCCGGACGGCCCGGACAGGGCAAAGGGCCCCGCGGGGGAACGGGGCCCTTTGTCGCTCAGCACGCGGCGTCAGGGCTGCGCCGGTGCTGGGGGTGACGGCGCCGGGGGAGGGGCGCCGTCGGGTCGGTCGGCTTCGGGGTCGCGCCGTCGCGGCCCGGCGTGGGTGGCCGGTGGCGCGGGGCGCGCACGCTCGCGGTGCGGCGGGTCGGCGCGCAGGTCTGCGCCGGGCCTTCGCTCACGGAGCGTGAGGTGGCGTACGGGGCTGCCGCCCAGTGCGGCGGCATCGGTCGGGGCCTCCACGGTGAGCCTGCCGGCCGCCGGGAGAACCGCTTCCATGCAGCATCGTGCTGGACGAAGGGCTTGCTCTGCAACCGATTCGGCACAGTTCGACCCGGCACATTTGGTGCGGGTGCCGACTCCCGGGTGTGGCCCGGGCGCGGGTGCAGGCCTCGTTCCGCCCCGTCGGGCGGTTGTGGGCAGGTGTCGACACGAGGCGTCGATGATCACGGTGCGTAGTGGTGTGAGTGGCTGCGGCGCACGGGGACGCGCGTAGCGGCGCGGGACGGGAAAGGGTGTGCGCCCGGGCGTGCCCGGCTCGCGACGGGGGTGCGACGACCGGCCCGGGCGTCCCCGGGGACCGGCCGTCCCACCTCTCGGTCCAGTCGCGGCCGGGGTCGCTGTCCCCTGCTGTCCGGCCGCGGCACCCGCGCACGGTCCCACGGCGCCGCACTCCCGGCGGGGCCGGGTCGGCGGCGCCACATGCGCCGGTGGACTGGGATGAAGCTCCACGCGTGGTCCTGCAAGTCCGTACGGCGGCGCCCCTGGCCGGGGCGAAGGCGGCGCGTCTGGCGGGCGCGGCGCGGTCGTACGGTCGTCTGAAGCAACGAAAGGCGGCCCCGTCCGGTCACGGTCGTTTGGACGGGCAGACGAGTGAAACCGGACAGCCCGGTAGAATCGGTGTCCAGACACCCCCACCCGTCGCCGCCGCGGCCCCCGCCGGGGAAGCGGTTCGGTGTGACACCTCTCGTACCGCTGCCGGAAGGCCGTCTGTGTCCTCTGCAATTCCCGTCCAGTCCGCGCCGGACAACGACACCGTCCTGGTGGTCGACTTCGGCGCCCAGTACGCCCAGCTCATCGCCCGTCGGGTGCGTGAGGCGCGGGTCTACAGCGAGATCGTGCCGAGCAGCATGCCGGTCGCCGAGATGCTCGCCAAGAACCCGAAGGCGATCATCCTCTCCGGCGGTCCGTCGTCGGTCTACGAAGAGGGCGCGCCGCAGCTCGACCGCGCGATCTTCGAGGCCGGGGTCCCGGTCTTCGGCATGTGCTACGGCTTCCAGCTGATGGCCAAGACCCTCGGCGGCACGGTCGACAACACCGGCGCCCGCGAGTACGGCCGCACCCCGCTGACCGTCAGCCGCACCGGCTCCACCCTGTTCGAGGGCGTTCCGGCGGAGCACTCGGTGTGGATGTCGCACGGCGACGCCTGCTCCGCCGCCCCGGAGGGCTTCACCGTCACCGCGTCCACCGCGGTGGTCCCGGTCGCGGCCTTCGAGAACGACGAGGCCCGCCTCTACGGCGTCCAGTACCACCCCGAGGTGCTGCACTCCGACCACGGCCAGCAGATCCTGGAGCACTTCCTCTACCGCGGCGCCGGCCTCGCCCCGACCTGGACCACCGGCAGCGTGGTCGAGGAGCAGGTCGCGCTGATCCGCGCCCAGGTCGGCGAGAAGCGCGCGATCTGCGGCCTCTCCGGCGGTGTGGACTCCGCGGTCGCGGCGGCCCTGGTCAACAAGGCCATCGGCTCCAAGCTGACCTGCGTGTACGTCGACCACGGCCTGATGCGCAAGGGCGAGACCGAGCAGGTCGAGAAGGACTTCGTGGCGGCCACCGGCGTGCAGCTGAAGGTGGTCGACGCCGCGGAGCGCTTCCTGAACGCGCTGAAGGGGGTCACCGACCCCGAGGAGAAGCGCAAGATCATCGGCCGGGAGTTCATCCGGGTCTTCGAGCAGGCGCAGGCCGAGATCGTCGCCGAGGCCGGCGAGCACGGCGAGTCGGTCGACTTCCTGGTCCAGGGCACCCTGTACCCGGACGTGGTGGAGTCCGGTGGCGGCACCGGCACCGCCAACATCAAGTCCCACCACAACGTCGGCGGCCTGCCCGAGGACCTCCAGTTCCAGCTGGTCGAGCCGCTGCGCAAGCTGTTCAAGGACGAGGTCCGGATGGTCGGCCAGGAGCTGGGCCTGCCGGAGGAGATCGTCCAGCGCCAGCCGTTCCCGGGCCCGGGCCTGGGCATCCGGATCGTCGGCGAGGTCACCCAGGAGCGGCTGGACCTGCTCCGCGACGCCGACGCGATCGCCCGCGAGGAGCTGACCGCGGCCGGCCTGGACCGCGAGATCTGGCAGTGCCCGGTCGTGCTGCTCGCCGACGTGCGCAGCGTGGGCGTGCAGGGCGACGGCCGCACCTACGGTCACCCGATCGTGCTGCGCCCGGTCTCGTCCGAGGACGCCATGACCGCCGACTGGTCGCGCCTGCCGTACGACGTGCTGGCCAAGATCTCCACCCGGATCACCAACGAGGTCCGCGACGTGAACCGCGTCGTCGTCGACGTCACCAGCAAGCCGCCGGGCACCATCGAGTGGGAGTGAGCACTCCCGCCGGCCGCTGAGCCGCTGCTGAACGGCCGTGCCGTCGTTCCCGTACCAGGGAGCGGCGGCCCGGCCGGGGCCCGTGGGGCGGCCCCCCCGGGGGGGGCCACCCCCCCAAAACGGAGCGGGGGGGGCCGAAATCG
>NZ_JBHWIR010000020.1:51428-62409 GCF_042731835.1 Kitasatospora sp. NPDC059817
TGCTCTCTGGGTCGGCTCCACCCACCCCCCCCGCGCGCCGTGCGGCCCCTGGTGTCGCCGCGCGCAGACCCCTCGCACCCGCCCCGGCCCCCCCCCCCCGCCCCGTTCGCGGTGGGGCGGCCGCCCGGGTGGGGACCTCCCACCGAAAGCGATCGGGAGCGGGCAGAATGCGGACCGGACCTGTCAGGGAGTGGCGGGCCGCGAGGGAAGGTGTGAGCGATGTCGGAGGCTGGCAACTCCGTGGCGGGTGACGGGGAAGCGGGCGTCGGGGGAGCGGGTGTCGGGGGAGCGGCCGGTCTGGCCGACCGGGCGGCGCAGTGGCGGGCGTCCGCGTCCCGGTACGCGCTGCTGCCGCTGCGGCTCTTCCTCGGCGTCACCTTCGTGTACGCCGCCCTCGACAAACTGTCCGACGCGCACTACCTGGCCGGGGCGGCCGACCCGGCGTCGTTCGTCTCGCAGGCCCAGGCGGTCAAGGGCGGCAGCCCGATCTCCTTCCTGCTCGGCGCCGCCCTGGACGCGCCCACCCTGTTCGCGCTCGCCGTCGCCTTCGGCGAGCTGGCGGTCGGCCTCGGCACCCTGCTCGGCCTCTGGGGCCGGGTCGCGGCGCTCGGCGGCGCGATGATCAACCTCAGCCTCTGGCTGTCCATCAGCTGGAGCGTCTCGCCGTACTACCTGGGCAACGACCTCGGCTACCTGATGGCCTGGACACCGCTGCTGCTGGCCGGCACCCCGGACCTGTCGGTGGACGGCTACCTCGCCCGGCGGGCCGGCCGGGACCGGGGGCGCGGGCTGGGCGAGGACCGCGTCAGGCGCCGGGCGCTGGTGGACGGCGGGATCGCCGCCGTCGCGATCGGCGGCGCCGGGCTGCTCACCGGCTCGCTCACCCGGACCTTCGGCCGGGCCAAGCACTCCGCGCCCAAGCAGTCCGCGGCCCCGGCCACCACCCCGGCGCCGTCCGGACCGGCCCCCTCGGTGGCCGCCGCGAGCGTGCCGGTCGGCGGCTCGGCCCAGGTCAAGGACCCGGCCACCGGGGACGCCGTCTACATCGTGCAGCCCAAGGCGGGCCAGTACTGCGGCCTGTCCGCGGTGTGCACCCACTCCGGTTGCGCGGTCGACGCCCCGAAGAACGGCCAGCTGTACTGCCCCTGCCATGGCTCCCGGTTCGACGCCGCCACCGGCGCGGTGGTCAACGGGCCGGCGGTCAAACCGCTGCCGAAGTACACCGTCACCCAGGCCGGCGACAAGCTGAACCTCGGGCCGCTGCAGAGCTGAGCCTGATCGGGTGCGTTCAGTCCCGGCGGTCGGTGCGGCCGCGCCGGGTGACCGCCGCGACCGCGCCGGCCAGGCCGCCGAGGCCGAGCACGATGAAGGTGACCGGGATGACGATCCGGCCGTTCACCGCCTGGTCGTTGAGCGCCGCGACCAGGTAGACCACCGCGATCGTGCTGAACAGCGCCCCCGCGATCAGCGAGAACAGGTCGAGCCGGTGCTTCCTCACTGCTGGACCACCTTGATGTTGCCGATCCCGACCGCGAGTTCGAGATCGAATGTGCCCTTGGACGGATGGCCGCTGCCGGGTGGCAGCAGGTAGGTGTGGCGGCCGGTGCCGTCGTTGCGGTCACCGGGGGCGGAGACGTCGCCGAGGCCCACCCGGGCCACCAGGTTCACCGTCACGTCCGGCGGCAGGATGACGGTCAGCTCGCCGGCGCCGAGTTCGACCTTGCTGGTGAGGGTGGTCCCGGCCGGGTCGAGCCCGCTCAGGTCCAGCCGGAGCTGGCCGGCCCCCAGGGAGTACCGGGGCTGGAGGTCGGCCGAGGCGACGACGGTGAAGTCGCGTTGGCCGACGGCGTTGCGCATGGAGTCCGGGGAGTGTCCGACGAAGACCAGCGCCAGGGTGAGCATCAGGCCCGTCACCGCGAGCTTGCGGGCCCGGCCGAACTTCGAGCCGATCAGCAGCGTCAGGCCGATCACCAGCAGCGCGGTGGCCAGCACGGTCGCACTCAGCACGGTGACGCTGGTGTGGCCGGCCGAGACGGACCAGACCGCGGCACCCGCGCCGATCGCCAGCAGCAGGCCGAAGAAGCCGAGGGCGGACCGCTCCCGGGGGTGCCGGGCGGCGGCGGGCCGGGGCCGGCAGGCCGGGCCGTCCTTGCGCAGCGGGTCGCCCGCGGGCAGGTCGACGCGCTGCCACCAGGGCTGGGCCGGGCCGCCCGCCGGCGGCACCGGGGTGCCGAACGGCGGGGTGGGGCCGGCGCCGTACGGGTTGCGCTCGGGGTGGCGCGGGTCCCACAGGTAGCCGGTCGGGCCGGGGGCCGGGGAGTCGGCGGGCACCGTTCCGGCGGCGCGCTCGGCCGCGTGCCGGGCGCGGGCGGCCTCGTCGTCCTCCGCCCCGGACCACGGGGACGGGCCGTACTGCTCCCCGTCGGGGTAGTGGCGGTCGTACGGGCCGCCGGGGCGGCGTCGGCGCGCCCGGCCGCGGCGGCGGTCCGGGTCGTAGCGCACCGCCAGGAAGACCAGTCCGGCGAGCAGCAGCAGCGGGAACAACTGGTCGTCCTGGCCCATCGAGGAGAAGAACACCCCGGTACCGATCACGGCCAGCAGCACCGCGCCGACCGACTGGCCGTCCACCCGGCCGGTGAGCACCCGCTGGAGTTCGGTGCGCCCGTGCCGGGTGCCGCCCCGGCCGTCCGGCACCGGCTCGGTGGGGACGATCAGCCAGGCCAGGCCGTACAGGAACAGCCCGAGGCCGCCGGAGAGGCAGAGCACCACGGTGACCACCCGGAAGACCACCGGGTCGATGTCCAGGTGCCGCCCGAGGCCGCCGCAGACGCCGGCCACCACGCGGTGGTGCTCGGTCCTGGTCAGCGGGGGGCGTTCCGGTTCCGGCGGGGCGGCGGGCCCGGTCTCCTGGATGCGGTGGTCGTCGGTCATGGGCACCATCCTCCCGGCTGCCCCGGCCCGGCCCAACCGGTGCGAGCCCTGCCCGGACCCTGACTTGTCCCTGAGAAGGGGTCAGGGACACACCCTGATGCGTCCGCGTGCGCGGGCGTGGAACCATCGGTGGCGTGGCAGCACCCGGTTCCGACCCCCGACCCCTCGCCCCCGACGCCGTGCCGGCGGGCGGCACCGACCCGACCGCGCCCGACGGCGGACGGCCGCCGTACCGCCGGCTCTACCGCAGCCCGCAGGGGCGGATGCTCGGCGGCGTCGCGCAGGGGCTCGCGGTGCACCTCGGGCTCCCGGTGCGGTGGGTGCGGCTCGCGTTCGTGCTGCTGTTCTTCGCGCAGGGGATCGGCACCCTGCTGTACGCGGCGTTCTGGTTCGTGGTGCCGATCGGCATCGGCGAGCCCGCGCAGCGCGGCGCCGCCCACTGGGTGTACGTCAACGGCGCCTTCGTCCCGACCGGGTCGGGGCAGCAGCCGGGCGGCGCGCTGAGCAAGGGCCGCGGCGGCTGGCTCGGCCGGCTGCGCGAACTGCTCCAGCACGCCCTCCAGGGCGAGCCGGCCGCGGCCCCCGCGGAGGGGGAGGACAGTGCGGCCGGCAAGACCGGGCAGGGCGGCCTCGGCCAGCTCGCCGCCCTGGTGATGATGGTGATCGGCATCACCGCCCTGCTCAACGCGCTCGGCCTGCAGACCGCCAAGCCGTACACCTGGCCGCTGCTGGCGATCGGCGTCGGCGTCGCGCTGGTCTGGCGGCAGGCCGACGACTCGCGCTGGCAGCGCTGGTTCGGCCTGGAGGAGGGCGACAAGCGGCGCGGCGCCTACACCCGGGTCGGCACCGGCGTGCTGCTCGTGGTGGCCGGCACCATCGCCTTCCTCGCCATGCAGGGCAGCGGCTCGACGCTCGGCTCGGTGGTCGAGGCCTCGCTCGCGGTGCTCGCCGGGGTGCTGGTGCTGCTCGGCCCGTACGGGCTGCGCCTGTGGCAGGACCTCGGTGCCGAGCGCACCGCCCGCATCCGCGCCCAGGAGCGGGCCGAGATCGCCGCGCACGTCCACGACTCGGTGCTGCACACCCTGACCCTGATCCAGCGCCGGGCCGAGGACCCCAAGGAGGTGCTGCGGCTGGCCCGTGCCCAGGAACGCGAGTTGCGGCTGTGGCTGTACCGCCCGGAGGCCGCCGCCGAGGCCGCTCCCGACACCATGGCGGAGAGCCTGCGCGCCGTCGTCGCCGAGGTCGAGGACCGGCACGGCGTCCCGGTCGAGGTCGTGATCGTCGGCGACTGCCCGATGGACGACCGGATCGCGGCCCAGATGCAGGCCGCGAGGGAGGCGACCGTCAACGCGGCCAAGTACGGTGGCGGGGGACCGGTCCAGGTCTACGCCGAGGTGGAGGGGAAGACGGTGTCGGTGTTCGTCCGCGACCACGGTCCCGGCTTCGACCCCGACACGGTGCCCGAGGACCGGATGGGCGTACGGGAGTCGATCATCGGCCGCATGAAGCGCAACGGCGGCACCGCACGGGTGCGGCCCGCGCCGGACGGCGGGACCGAGGTCGAGCTGGAGATGGAGAGAACGAATGACTGAGGCAGCGCCGGAGCGCACCGCGAGAGTCGTCCTGGTGGACGACCACCGGATGTTCCGCACCGGGGTCCGGGCCGAGATCGGCCGCACCGAGGCGACCGGCATCGACGTGGTCGGCGAGGCCGACGACGTCGAGTCGGCGGTGCGGGTCGTCGCCGAGACCCGGCCGGACGTGGTGCTGCTCGACGTCCACCTGCCCGGCGGCGGCGGTGTCGAGGTGCTGCGCCGCTCGGCCGGGCTGATGGGCGAGCAGGGCGGGGTCAAGTTCCTCGCCCTGTCGGTGTCGGACGCCGCCGACGACGTGATCGGCGTCATCCGCGGCGGCGCGCGCGGCTACGTCACCAAGACCATCACCGGCACCGACCTGGTCAACGCGATCTTCCGGATCGCCGACGGCGACGCGGTGTTCTCGCCCCGGCTGGCCGGCTTCGTCCTGGACGCCTTCGCCGCCACCGACACCCCGCCGGTCGACGAGGACCTGGACCGCCTCACCCAGCGCGAGCGCGAGGTGCTCCGCCTGATCGCGCGCGGCTACGCGTACAAGGAGATCGCCAAGCAGCTTTTCATCTCGGTGAAGACGGTCGAGAGCCACGTCTCCGCCGTCCTGCGCAAGCTCCAGCTGAGCAACCGGCACGAACTGACCCGCTGGGCCACCGCCCGCCGGCTGGTCTGAGCCCTGGCCCGGGCGGCCGAGCCCATGTGCTGCTGAGCCCCGGTCGCGAGCCCGTCCGGTCCGGTTTTCTCCGGGCCGGGCGGGCTTGTCGGTGGGTGGCCATAGACTCGGAGTGCCATGAGTAGCCTCTTTGACGACCTCCCGCTCCCCGGTTTCGAGGCACCCGCCGCCGGGTCGAAGCAGCCCGCCGTGCCCCTCGACGAGGAGCCCCCGCCGTACGAGGACGACGCCCCGTACGAGGCCTACGAGGAGGCCATCCCGGAGGGGCTGTTCCAGACCGACCACGCCGCCGAGACCGCGCGGGACGCCTGGTACCGCAACGGCGCCGCCCGCACGGTGGTGGATCCGGCGCAGCTGCTGGAGGGCATGAACGACCCGCAGCGCGAGGCGGTGCTGCACGCGGGCTCGCCGCTGCTCATCGTGGCCGGCGCCGGCTCCGGCAAGACCCGGGTGCTGACCCACCGGATCGCCCACCTGCTGGGCGCCCGCGGCGTGCAGCCGGGCGAGATCCTGGCGATCACCTTCACCAACAAGGCCGCCGGCGAGATGCGCGAGCGCGTCGAGGCGCTGGTCGGCCCGCGGGCCCGGGCGATGTGGGTGTCGACCTTCCACAGCGCGTGCGTGCGGATCCTGCGCCGCGAGTCCAAGGTGCTGGGCTTCACCTCCAGCTTCTCGATCTACGACTCGGCCGACTCGCAGCGGCTGATGTCGCTGGTCTGCCGCGACCTCGACCTGGACCCGAAGCAGTTCCCGCCGAAGTCCTTCACCGCGAAGATCAGCAACCTGAAGAACGAGCTGATCGACGAGGAGACCTTCGCCGACCAGGCCGCCAACCCGATGGAGAAGAAGCTCTCCGAGGCGTACACGCTCTACCAGCGGCGCCTGCGCGAGGCCAACGCGCTGGACTTCGACGACATCATCATGACGACGGTGAACCTGCTCCAGGCCTTCCCCGACGTCGCGGAGCACTACCGGCGCCGGTTCCGGCACATCCTGGTCGACGAGTACCAGGACACCAACCACGCCCAGTACATGCTCGTCCGCGAGCTGAGCGGCGGATCCGTCGCGGCCGCGCCGAAGCGCACCGTGGACGGGGAGTTCGTGAACCCGGCCGCCGGGCGCCTGTCCGAGGTGCCGCCGGCCGAGCTGTGCGTCGTCGGTGACGCGGACCAGTCGATCTACGCCTTCCGCGGCGCGACGATCCGCAACATCCTCCAGTTCGAGGAGGACTACCCGAACGCGACCACGATCCTGCTGGAGCAGAACTACCGCTCCACGCAGACCATCCTGAGCGCCGCCAACGCCGTCATCGAGCGCAACGCCAACCGGCGCGAGAAGAAGCTCTGGACGGCCGGCGAGCACGGCGAGAAGGTCGTCGGCTACGTCGCGGACGACGAGCACGGCGAGGCCCAGTTCATCGCCGACGAGATCGACCGGCTCACCGACGCGGGCGACGCCAAGCCCGGTGACGTCGCGATCTTCTACCGGACGAACGCCCAGTCCCGCGTGTTCGAGGAGGTGTTCATCCGGGTCGGCCTGCCGTACAAGGTGGTCGGCGGGGTGCGCTTCTACGAGCGCAAGGAAGTCCGGGACGTCCTGGCGTACCTGCGGGTGCTCTCCAACCCGGAGGACACCGTGCCGCTGCGCCGGATCCTCAACGTGCCCAAGCGCGGCATCGGCGAACGGGCCGAGGCGATGGTCGACGCGCTGGCCGCACGGGAGCGGATCTCCTTCGCCCAGGCGCTGCTGCGGGTCGACGAGGCGTACGGGATGGCCGCGCGCTCGGCCAACGCGGTGAAGAAGTTCAACGTCCTGATGGCCGGGCTGCGGCAGGTCGTCGAGTCGGGCGCGGGCCCGGCCGCGGTGCTGGAGGCCGTCCTGGAGGAGACCGGCTACCTGGCCGAACTCCAGGCCTCCACCGACCCGCAGGACGAGACCCGGGTGGAGAACCTCCAGGAACTCGCCTCCGTCGCCCTGGAGTACGAGCAGGACCCGGGCGAGCGGCCCGACGCCGACGAGGAGGGCACCCCGCCGGTCGGCTCGCTGCCCGACTTCCTGGAACGGGTCGCGCTCGTCGCCGACTCCGACCAGATCCCGGACGACGAGGAGGGCCGGGGCGTCATCACGATGATGACCCTGCACACCGCCAAGGGCCTGGAGTTCCCGGTGGTCTTCCTGACCGGCATGGAGGACGGGATCTTCCCGCACATGCGGGCGCTCAACCAGGTCAAGGAGCTGGAGGAGGAGCGGCGGCTCGCCTACGTGGGGCTCACCCGGGCGCGGCAGCGGCTCTACCTGACCCGCTCGGTGCTGCGCAGCGCCTGGGGGCAGCCCGCGTACAACCCGGCCTCGCGGTTCCTGGAGGAGATCCCGGAGGACCTGGTGGAGTGGAAGCGGAGGGGGGCGGCGCAGGCGCCGGCCGCGCGCGGCTTCTCCTCGGGGTCGTCCTGGGGCAAGTCCTCGTCGGGGGGTGGCGGTTCGCGCTCCTCGTCGGGTTCTTCGGGCTCGTCGGCCTCGTCGAAGCCGAAGGCGGGCTGGGGGCAGTCGGCGCGACGCGGCGGCCAGGCCGTCGAACGGGACGCCGTCTCGCTCGCGGTCGGGGACCGGGTCACCCACGACACCTTCGGGCTGGGCACGGTGGTGGGTGTCATCGGCGTCGGCGACCGGGCGCAGGCCACGGTCGACTTCGGCTCGGAGGGCCGCAAGCAGCTGCTGCTGCGCTACGCGCCGGTGGAGAAGCTCTAGAGCGTTTCCTAGGCCGGACGGGGCCTCAGCGGGGGTCGAGCCCGTTCGAGAGGAACCACGGCAGCGGGTCGACCGGCCCGCTGCCGGCTGGGCGGATCTCGAAGTGCAGGTGCGGCCCGGTGCTGTTGCCACTGCTGCCGACGAAGGCGATGACGTCGCCCTGCTTCACCGGCCCCTTGCGGACCTTGTACGCCCGCAGGTGGCAGTACCAGGCCTCGGTGCCGTCGGGCATCTTCAGCACCGTCATGTAGCCGTACGACGGGTTCCACTGGGTGCGGATCGTGCCGTCGGTGACGGCCATCACCTCGGAACCGCCGTCCACCGGGAAGTCGATGCCGGTGTGGCGGTTGGCCCAGTGGGTGCCGGCCTCGCCGAACAGCTCACCGAGGCCGTGCCGGGCGACCGGCATGACCACCTTGGGCTTGACGGGCTCGGCGCTCGGCTGCGCGCCCGGGGTGCCCTGGGCGTCGGCGGGCTGGGCGCCGGCCAGCGGCTGGCGGGCGTCGCCGCGGGAGGCCTGGGCCGGGTCGCCGGCCGCGACCGCCTGCCGGGCGGCCGTCTTGGCGGCCTCGGCGCCGCCGTCGGCCGGGTTGTCCGGGCTGTTCGGGTTGCCCTGGGCGTCGACCGCCGTCCGTGCCGTCCGGCCGGCCGCCTGGGCGTGCTGATCGGCCTCGCCCCGCACGGTGACGGCCGCCGCGGCGGCGACCCCGAGCGCGGCCACCGACGGCAGCGCGACCCGCAGCAGTGCGGTTCTGGTGGCGGCCTTGGCGGCGCCGCGGCGCTGGGTGCGGGACTCCTCGCGGGCGGCGAGGCGCAGCTCCGCACGGGTCGGGCGGGCGGCTGCGTCGGGAGCCATCGGGGGCTGCCTCCTCGGTGGGCCTGGGGCGCGTCGTCGGGCAGGGGAGCGGCGGGGAAAGCGGCAGGGAAAAGCTGTACGGGGGAAGCGGGGAGAAATCAGCCGAGACTGTAGCCGCAAGGCCGACGCCCCGGAAAAACCTCCGGTTGTCAAGAGGTCTGCCGAGGGTCTGTGCGGTGGACGGGTGGACGGGCATACCCACTGGTAGCAAGGCCGGGGGCTGTGACTTTGCCCTCCTCTTGGGAGGTGGCGCGGCCAACCGGGCCGGGTGGCGCTAACCTCCCCTCAGGTTGGTTATTGGCCGTTAACCGCACCCGTGGCCCGCGAGGTCCGGTCGGATGGTGGACGACGAGGTCCAGGAGGCAGTCATGAGTGTGTCGGGGCCGATCCGTGTGGTGGTCGCCAAGCCGGGGCTCGACGGTCACGACCGTGGCGCCAAGGTCATTGCGCGTGCCCTGCGCGACGCCGGTATGGAGGTCATCTACACCGGGCTGCACCAGACGCCCGAGCAGGTCGTCGACACCGCGATCCAGGAGGACGCGGACGGCATCGGGCTGTCGATCCTCTCCGGTGCCCACATGACGCTGTGCGCACGGGTGTTGGAGCTGTTGAAGGAGCGCGACGCGGCGGACATCAAGGTCTTCTGCGGCGGGATCATCCCGGACGACGACATCGCCGAGCTCAAGGCGATGGGCGTCGCGGACATCTTCACCCCGGGCACGTCCACCCGGGACGTCGTGGCCTGGGTCGCGGCCAACCTGCGGGCGGCCGGCTGAGGTTGACGGTGCGGGACGGGCCGGCCCCAGGCTTCGGCGGGGCCGGCCCGTCCCGTCGTTCCGTCGCTTCGGGAACGGGCGTCAGGCGTCGAGTTCGGCGAGCATCGCGGCCCGGAAGCGCAGCGTCCCGGCCAGCCGGGCGAAGGTCTCCGACCAGGCGGAGTCGGGCGCGGCCCCGGCGGCCAGCTCCTCCACGGCGGCCGCCGTCTCCGGGGCGAGCGCGCGTTCCGTCATCCCGAGCACCCCGCTGTGGCTCCACGGGTACGCGCCGGAGCCGGCGGCGCGGGCCAGGGCCGTCACCACGGCGGTGGACAGCGGCGGCGTCCACGGCGTGCCGCAGGCGCCGAGCAGTTGGAAGGCCTCGCCCAGGCCGTGCACCTCGATGAACGCGGCCGTCCAGGCGGCCCGCTCCTCGGGTGGGAGGACAGCGAGCAGCTTGGCGGGGGCGCCGGTGACGCGGGGGGCGCGGGCCCGTCCGGCGCCGCGGGCGGGCGGTGCGGGCGCCGGGCCGAGCAGCGCCCGGGCCCAGTCGGCGTCGTGCTGGCGGACGGCGGCGCGCGCCCAGGCCTCGCGCAGGTCGTCGGCCCAGCTGCTGCTGGTCTCGTCGATGCTGTCGCCGACCCGCAGGGCGAGCAGCTGTTCCGGTGTCAGGCCGGTGCTCTCGGGCCAGAGCCGCAGCGGCGCGGCGGCGATCACCTCGCCGAACCACCAGGCCCGTTCGCCGCGTCCGGTGGGGGACTTGGGCGGTATGCCGTCGCGCTGCATGGCCGCGTCGCACTCGGCGGGCGGGGTGACCAGCAGGTGCGTCCCGGCCGCGGCGAGCCGGACGGCGGCCCTCGCCCGCTCGGCCATCCGCCGGGCGAGGGCCGAGCCGGGCAGGGTGGAGAGCAGTTCGGCGGCGGTGGCGCGGACGTTCTTGCTGCGGTCGCCGAGGGCGGCCTCCAGGAAGGGTTCGTCGGCGGCGGAGAGGCCGTCCTGGAGGGCGTCCAGGAAGAGCAGGCGGTCCTCGGCGCGCTCGGTGGACCAGGTGCCGCTCAGCAGCTCCAGGCCGGCGGCCGGATCGCGGCGGCGCAGCAGGGTGAGGTGGGTGACCCGCTCGGCGAACAGGCCCTCGTGCCACAGCTGGTGGTCGACGGGCCCGCCGGGCTGCTCGGCCGGGTCGGGGGCGGCGGTGCGCAGCACGAAGCGCCAGTCGGGGTTCTGTTCGGCCAGCCAGCGGCCCAGCGGTCCGGCCAGCGCGACGGCGTCGGAGCGCAGTTCGCTGCGGGCGCGGGCGGCGTCGAGCAGGCCGGGTATCAGTGCGCCGGGCGGGCGCAGGCCCCGGGCGCGGGCGGTGGCGAGCCACTGCGGGAGCAGTTCGGCGAGGTTGGCCAGGGTGGCGCCGCCACTGCCGCCGGACCGGCCGGCCAGC
>NZ_JBHWIR010000021.1:0-822 GCF_042731835.1 Kitasatospora sp. NPDC059817
CCGATACTCCGCATGGACTCCCTCCTCCGCCTTGCGATGCACGCACTCCGACGCCGCGCGCTGATCCGACGTGATCCGAAAGAGAGCCCCTAGTCGCACCTCCTCGCCGTAGTGCCCCAGGACGTCCAACGACTCGGCGGCGGCGACGAGTTGACGGGCATGGCCGCACTCGCGGCGCCAGGCCGCGAAGGCTTCGTCCGGGTCGGCGGTGTCGGCGTCGACATTCGGCCGACCCGACCCGACCCGACCCGACCCGACCCGACCGGCCGTCCTAGCGCAGGTGCTGCAACCACCGCACCGCGCCCGGTACGTCCGGGGCCGCCGGTACGCCGTCGGGCAGCGGCGGGCGTTCCACGACGACCACCGGGAGCCCGAGTTCGCGCGCGGCGGTGAGTTTGGGCGCGGTCGCGGCGCCGCCGCTGTCCTTGGTGACCACGACGTCGATCCGGTGCTCGCGCAGCAGCGCCCGTTCGCCGTCGAGCGTGAACGGCCCCCGGTCCAGCAGGACTTCGAGCGTGGACGGCAGCGGCGGCTCGGGCGGGTCGACCGAGCGGGCGAGGAAGTGCAGGTGGTCGAGGTGGGCGAAGGTGGCGATGCCCTGTCGCCCGGTGGTGAGGAAGACCCGCCGTCCGAGGCCGGGCAGGAGTTCGGCGGCCGCGGCGAGCGAGGGTGCGTGGTGCCAGCGGTCACCGGGGACGGGCGCCCAGCCGGGCCGCCGCAGCGCCAGCAGCGGCACGTCGGCGGCGGCCGCCCCGAGGGCGGCGTTGCGGGGCAACCCGGCGGCGGCCCGGGGGGGGGGGGGGAGTACCCCGGCCACCCCAG
>NZ_JBHWIR010000021.1:832-5888 GCF_042731835.1 Kitasatospora sp. NPDC059817
CCCCCCCCCCCGCCGCGGGGGCCCGGCGCGCGGCGGGGGCGGGGCGGCGGGGGGGGGGGGGGGCCGCCGGGGGGGCGGGGTGGGGGGACACCCGGGCGGCCACGGGGTGGGTGGCGTCGATGACCGCGTCGACCCGTTCGCCGCGCAGCCAGTCGGCCAGCCCGTCCGGGCCGCCGAAGCCGCCGATCCTCACCTCCCCGGCGGGCAGCCGGGGTTGGGCGACCCGGCCGGCCAGCGAACTGGTGACCCGCAGGGACGGCAGCTCGACGAGTGCGGCGGCCAGTGCCCGCCCCTCCGTCGTGCCGCCGAGGATCAGGACGTGCCGGGTCATGGGGTTCACGCCCCGCAGGGCTCGTGCGGGCGTTCGCGCTCCGCCGAGTAGAGGTGGCTGTCGCGGAACTGTTCGGCGGCCAGCGTCCGGCCGACCAGGATGACGGCGGTGCGGACCACGCCCGAGGCCTTGACCTGTTCGGCGATGTCGGCGAGGGTGCCGCGCAGCACCAGCTCGTCCGGCCGGCTGGCCATCGCGACGACGGCGGCCGGGCAGTCGGCGCCGTAGTGCGGGAGCAGCTGCTCGACGACGTCGTCCACGTAGCCGGCGGCCAGGTGCAGCACCAGCAGGGCGCCGCTGCGGCCGAGGGTGGCCAGGTCCTCGCCCTCGGGCATCGGGGTGGCGCGCTTGGCGATCCGGGTGAGGATGACGGTCTGGCCGACGGTCGGGACGGTCAACTCCCGCTTGAGCGCGGCCGCTGCGGCGGCGAAGGCGGGCACGCCGGGGACGATCTCGTACGGCACGCCGGCCGCGTCGAGGCGGCGCATCTGCTCGGCGACGGCGGAGAAGACGGACGGGTCGCCGGAGTGCAGCCGGGCCACGTCCTGTCCGGCCTGGTGCGCGCGGACCAGCTCGGCGATGATCTGGTCCAGGTTGAGCTGCGCGGTGTCGACGAGGCGGGCGCCGGGCGGGCATTCGTCGAGGAGCTCGCGCGGTACCAGGCTGCCGGCGTAGAGGCAGACCTCGGCGCGGGCCAGGAGGCGCTGGCCGCGCAGGGTGATCAGGTCGGCGGCGCCGGGGCCGGCTCCGATGAAGTGGACGGTCACGACGCGTTCTCCTGAGGGGTGTTGGGCTTGACGGCGGACCACTGGGTGACCGGCATGGCCTGCCGCCACCCGGTGAAGCCGCCCACCGGGACGGCGTGCGCGACGGCGAGCTTGACGAGCTCCCCGCCGTGGCGCCGGTACCACTCGGTGAGCAGTGCCTCGGATTCCAGCGTCACGGTGTTGGCGACGATCCGGCCGCCCGGCCGCAGGGCGGCCCAGCAACTGTCCAGCAGGCCGGTCGCGGTGAGGCCGCCGCCGATGAACACCGCGTCGGGGGCGGGGAGTTCGGCGAGCGCGGCGGGGGCCGGGCCGGTCACCACGCGCAGTCGTGGCACGCCCAGGGCGGCGGCGTTGCGGGCGATCCGTTCGGCCCGCACCGGGTCGCGTTCGATGCTGACGGCCTGGCAGTCGCGGTGCGCGCGCAGCCACTCGACGGCGATCGAGCCGGAGCCGCCGCCGACGTCCCAGAGCAGTTCGCCGGGGGAGGGGGCGAGGGCGGCGAGGGTGGCGGCGCGCACGTGCCGCTTGGTGAGCTGGCCGTCGCTCTCGTAGGCGGCGTCGGGCAGGCCGGGGACGAGCGAGTTGCGGGGGCCGTCGCCGAGGTCGACCGCGATGACGTTCAGCGGGTCGCCGGGCGGGTGCGGCCAGCCGTCGGCGGTGCCGTCGAGCCGGCGTTCGGCCGGGCCGCCGAGCTGTTCGAGCACCCGCAGACGGGCGGCGCCGTAGCCGCGCGCGGTGAGCAGCCCGGCGACGGCGGCCGGGGTCGCGGCGTCGGCGCTCAGCACGAGCAGGCGGCGGCCGGGGTTCAGGGCCAGGGCGAGGGCGTCCAGCGGGCGGCCGACCAGGCTGACCACCTCGGTGGACTCCAGCGGCCAGCCGAGTCGGGCGCAGGCGTGGGAGACGGAGGAGGGGTGCGGCAGGACGCGCAGCCGCCCGGCGCCGACCGTCTCGGCGAGGGTGCGGCCGATGCCGTAGAACATCGGGTCGCCGCTGGCCAGGACGGCGACCCGGCGGTCCGCGTGCGCGGCGAACAGCCCGGGGACGGCCGGGCGCAGCGGGGACGGCCACGGGACGCGCTCGGCGGCGACCTCGTCGCGGGGGAGGAGGTCCAGCTGCCGGGGGCCGCCGACGACCACCTCGGCTGCCCGCAGGGCGGCCCGGCCGGCGGTGGAGAGGCCGGGCCAGCCGTCGGCCCCGATCCCGACGACGGTGATCGGGGGTGGCAGCTCGGGCACCGGGTGGCTCCTGTCGTTCGGCGGGCGCCGTGAGTAGAAAAAAATAACTATCGGGGCAGCCTACCTGGCGGTATCCGGCCGCCCGTCTCCCGCCCGTCTCCCGCCCGTCCCCCGCTACCGGTCCGCCCAGTCCCCCGAGTCGATCACCTCGGGCCGTTCCCGTAGCCGGCTCTCGACGACGGGCCCGGCGAAGTACACCCAGGCCTCCCGCACCTCGCCCGCCGCCGTCCGCACCGGCAGCCGCCGCCGTACGTACAGGCCCGTCCCGTCCGCCCGGCAGTCCTCCAGCCGGTCCAGCGCCGCGAGCGCGCCCGCGTACGCGCCGGGCCGTACGGTGATCAGCTCGCCCACGATCCGGCGCCCGGGCGTCGCGTCCGGCACCGCGTACGGGTACCCGGGGCCGTCGTGCAGTGTGGCGCCGTCCAGCACGGCCGGGCGGATGTCGGCGCAGCGTCCGGCCAGGTGGGCGGCGTGGTTGCGGCCGCCGCTGCGCAGGGTGCCGTAGACGAAGAACGGCAGGGCCTCCTCGGACACGGGTTCGACCTCTCGGCTGGGGGAGCGCCCACGGTACGTCCTCGCGCCCGCGCCGCGATAGCGCCTCTTGCCTCGCGCGTCCCGCGTCCCGTGCCCCGCGCGTCCGCCGGGTGGTGGGTGTCAGGCGGCGTCCGGGGCGGTCCGTGCGTAGGTCAGGACGACGTTGCCGCGCTCGAAGACGCGGCTGTCGGTGAGCGTGAAGGCGCGGGGCCCGAACTCCGCGCGGAACAGCGGGATGCCCGATCCGACCACCACCGGGTACTGCTTGATGATCAACTCGTCGATCTCGGGCAGCAGATGGCCGGCCAGGTCGGCGCCGCCGCAGAGCCAGATGCCGAGCCCGTCCTGTTGCTTCAGCCGGCGGACGAGGGCCACCGGGTCCTCCGCAGTGACCTCCACCGCCGGGTCCGGGCTGGTGCCGAGGGTGCGGGAGACCACGATCTGCCGCAGGTGGGCGTAGGGGCTGGTGAGGCCCACGGCCAGCCCCGGTGCGTAGGTGCCGCGGCCCATGACGACGGTGTCGAAGCGCTTGTTGGGTGCCTCCGCGATGCCGAACGCCGCGCGGCCGGGGGTGGGGATAGTCTCCGGGTACTCGGCGAAGAGCGTCGAGGTGTAGTCCTCGGTGAGGAACGGCGCGAAGAAGTCGAAGCTGTCGTCCGGGCCGGCGATGAAGCCGTCGATGGTGGTGCCGATGAAGTAGGTGAGCTTGCGCATGCAGGTCCTTTGGGGTCGGGAAGCGGCGCGGGCCGTGCGGCCCGCCGCCTAACCACTCCGACTATAGTACTCCAGTTGTAGTGGTTGCCAAGGTGTTTTCAGGCCCGGGCGCCCCGGCCCCCGAAAACCCCGCGAGAGAGAATCGACCCATGGTCCAGAACCCCGCCCGCCGCACCGCCCTCGCCGACGCCGCCATCGAGGTCCTCGCCCGCGAGGGCGCCCGCGGCCTCACCTTCCGCGCGGTCGACGTGCAGGCCGGCGTCCCCAACGGCACGGCCTCCAACTACTTCGCCAACCGCGACCACCTGCTCCACCAGACCGCCCGGCACATCCACCACCGGCTCACCCCGGACCCGGCCGTCATCGCCGACCTGCTGCGGGCCCCGCGTGACCGCGCTCTGGTCGCCGCCCTGATGCGCGACCTGATCCGCCGCATCTCCGCCGACCGGGCCGGCTACCTCGCGATGCTCGAACTGCGCCTGGAAGCCACCCGCCGCCCCGGCCTGCGGGCCCAGCTCACCGGCACCATCCGCGAGCAACTGGAGGCCAACGTCGCCTACCACCTCGACGGAGGACTGCCCGGCGACCGCGAGACCGTCCTCGTCCTTTACCTCGCGATGACCGGCCTGATCGTCGAACACCTCACCCTGCCCGAGGTGTTGGGCACCGACACCCTGCCCGCCCTGCTCGACACCATCGTCGAGCGAATCGTCCCCGCGACCTGACCCTGCCGGCCTCGCGTTTCGGCGGGCGAGGGGGCGGCTGTGCCGGAGGGGGTGTCAGAGGGTGTGAGGGGGCCTGCCCGTCCACCAGTTGCCGGGGGCGTCGGGGTCGCGGCTGGTCCAGAACTCGATGATCGCGCTGGTGAACTCGGCTGCGGAGAGGGTGCCGTCGCCGTCGCGGTCGAGGTGGCGGAAGGCCTCGTCGGCGTCGTCGCGGGAGAGGCCGGCGAAGTGGCCGCGCTGGAAGACGAAGAACTCGCCGGCGTCGACCGTTCCGCTGCGGTCGGTGTCGGCGACGGCGAGGAAGGCGTCGGCGAGTGCGCCGAAGCTGGTCCGCGCGGCCTCGGGGTCGTCGGAGAGGGCGCCGGTCGAGCGGACGAACTGTTCGCGGGTGATCGCCTCGGTGCCGGCGGGCAGGTGGGCCAGGTGCAGGTCGTGCCAGACCGTCAGGTAGGCGCGGACGATGACGGCCTCGGCCTCCGAGCCCTCCTGGTGGCCGAGCGAGCGGGCGACGGCGATGCCCATGAGGACGTGGTCCCGTTCGGTGAGGAGTCCGTCGCCGTCGGCGTCGAGGTGGTCGAACCCGTGGTTGATCTTTGCTGTGAGCAGGTCGTCCGACAATGTGCCCCCTCGGTTGGCGATCACTACGACACGTCGCCAGCACGCTAGTGCCTGGAGTCGCGGGGGGGGGGGGGCGCGCGCCGGGGGCGGGCCGCGGCCGGGCGGACGGCCGAGTCGGCGGCTCGGGCTCGG